>JBCCOX010000129.1:0-9684 GCA_039025155.1 Deinococcota bacterium
ACTATTTGTAGGGGTGTATCCCAAAAGTGTCAGGTGTTTTGTGAATTGGAAACTTACGGCTGCGAAAAACCTCCCCTAGCCCCTCCTTAGAGGAGGGGAAACGAACGGAAGCCCCCTCAGATGGGGATTTAGGGGGTTTTGCGCTGTAGGACAAGCAACATCTATGATCTCTTATATTCCACCTGTCGAAAATGGGATGCACCCTATTTGTAGTGCCTTGCAGCATAACTGTTAGTTTTGCTGTTGTAACGCCAAGGGTAAAAGGATAAGTGGAATATATTCTTCGCTGCCTTCGGGAAACTCAATTTCAACGGTGTTGATGCTCGAGCTAAAGTCGGGTCGTACAGCAGCCGTTAAACTTTGCTCTCCCAAAATCATTCTCACATGTGTTGCACCTTCGTAGTTTACAAACGTAGGTGATGTTTCACCTGGCCTGAGCAGATAGTGACTCACGGCATAACAGCCTTCACCACCGCAATCTGCAAACAAAATAAAACCTAGATTGCCTTCAAAAGCTGTTTGTACATCATCAATGACCTGCGCAAGTGACGGCGACTCGCTAGGATCAACGCCATCTTGTGCAATTGTGATGGTTGTTTTGCTATCACCCATATCAACAATTTCAAAGGTGATGGCTTCATTTGTTTGACCCATTGCTGCAGTGGGCGACACCACGACATAGGTTGCATCTGCTAAGGGGTCATTATCATCTTCATAGAGACGGCGACTAATCGTGCTGTCATCAAAGATAGTTGTACCCACTTGCTCACCACCATTAAACGGATCACCGTTGTAAAAGGCAGCTTGGACTTCTACGGTTTGTGCTTCTACATTTTGGACAAGGGTGAAACTAACAACAAGTAGACCCACCAAGCCTAAAGATTTAAGTAATGCTTGCATGGCATCCTCCTAGGATCATAGCGACCTGCAAATTTTCCTTTTAGCACGTGTTGTAAAGGGGGTTGAAAAGGAATAATTTAGGCTATCTAATCCATGCAAACAAACGATGAACGTTGCGTAAAGACAAGATATGGGTTGTATGAATTGCTACCCCAAGTTGACTCTCCCACGGTGGGAGGGCTTAGCATAAGTATCAATGACACCTGCAATCACAACCAGCCTGTTACGCATCGGCGACTTTGCCACCTTAAGTCGTGTTTCTGTCAAAATGTTACGCCATTACGACACGTTAGGGCTTCTTAAACCTGTCTGGGTTGATCCAGAAAGTCATTACCGCTATTACAGCGTTGAACAACTCCCCCGGCTCCACCAACTGGTGGCACTGAAAGATTTAGGCTTTAACTTAGCGCAAATTGCCAGGTTACTAGCTGGTGGCTTGGATGACAACCAAATACTGACGCTTTTGCAAGCACGTGAAGCAGAGTTACAAGCTGACATCACGTCGCAACAGCATCAACTCATGAATTTACGCAGTCATATTGCACGGTTTGATATAGAACAGCTTGATACAGAACAGCTTGATGCAGAACGCCTTGATGTGGGCAGGTCTGACCCAAGCCTTGATGATGCCGTGATTTTGCGGGGTGTTAACACAATATCTGTAGCGAGCCTCGAGCTAGCCCCCACAGCCGACGTATCTGAGGGGTTTGTAAGGCTTGAAAGCTATGTCAGTAAGTATCATGCCCGCGCGAGCAGTGCGCCGCTGTTGCGGTATTTAGACACAGATACGCTCGAGCTGTGTGTACCCCTTAGCCGCAGCATCACAGGGACAGATGTCATTCAGATAACCCGTTTACCAGCTATTCAAGCTGCTAGCACTTTGCATCAGGGTGGCTATGACAACATGGCAGAGGCCTACAGCAGGCTAACGGCGTGGCTCGAGCTACATAATTACCAACTTGCTGGACCCCTCCGCGAAGTGTATCTACGCTTTAGCGCTGAACCAATTGAAGACCAACTACCTGCTGCGTTTTTAGCATCTACAAGCAACGATTACCTTACCGAGTTACAACTTCCTATTCACATGTTAACTAGCTGATGGCAACCTTTAACCATCGTTCTATCAGGCGAGGCTCAGCAGCTAGGTTTTGAAAATCTTATTCCCCGAAGATTCCTATGCCATCAGCGTTTAGATTCTAAGAACATTGTGTAGATGTTTTTGTGACACACATTGAGATACCCGTGTACACGTTTTATTTCTGATGTCAACATCATCGTTTAAGTTAGAAAGGAGTTAAGTATGCGTTATGTCAAACTTGGTAATAGTGGATTACGGGTTTCTGAGGCGGCCCTTGGCACGATGACCTTTGGTGAAGATTGGGGTTGGGGAGCGTCTAAAGCGGAAAGTCAAAAGATGTTTACCCACTATGCTAAAGCGGGTGGTAATTTTATAGATACTGCCAACAACTACACAGACGGCTCGAGTGAACGCTTTTTAGCCGACTTTCTTGCTGCCGACCGCGATCACTTTGTGGTGGCGAGTAAGTTCACGCTCAGTGACAACAAAAGTGACCTCAATTTTGGGGGCAATCATCGTAAAAATATGTTGCGGTCACTTAAAGCGAGCCTCGAGCGCCTAGGCACGGACCACCTCGACCTACTTTGGCTCCACATGTGGGACTTTACAACCCCCGTTGAGGAAGTTATGCGTGCGCTCGATGACGTAGTGCGTATGGGGCTGGTACATTACGTGGGCTTTTCAGATAGCCCGGCTTGGGTGACTGCCCAAGCTCATACCCTTGCCCAATTGCGCGGATGGTCGCCGCTAGTTGCCATTCAGTTGCCCTACAGTTTAGGCAGCCGCCACGCTGAACGCGCCCACTTTCCTATGGCAGAAACACTGGGGCTAAGCGTGACTGCGTGGGGTTTACTAGCAGGTGGACTGCTCACCAACAAGTACGCCCAAGCGGGTGACACGCCCACCCGTTACGACGCCAACAGTTTTAGTGAGCGTTGGCAAAATCTTGCTGCGGCTGTAACGGAGATAGCTCAAGACATTAACGCTAGCCCAGCTCAAGTAGCCATTCGTTGGTGTTGTCAGCATAAGCAGGTCATTCCCATTTTGGGCGCGCGGACACTGACCCAGCTCGAAGACAACATGGGCGCGCTAGCAGTATCTTTAAGCGAGCAACACATGAACCAGCTTAACGACCTTAGTCCTATTGCCTATGGCTTTCCAGTGGACTTTTTGTCCTCAGAGAATGTGCATGGGCTTATTTTTGGGGATGAGTACGAGAAGCTCGAGCACGCCCGCCCGTTTCCCTATCATTAAGGTTGGTCTACCTTACACACACAATGCGATGATGCGTGGTTGAGCCTACGGCTTAGCTTGTCCTCTGCTTAACCTACGTCGTGCTGTTCGGGGTCAATTTCAAAGATGAGCCCGCCGCGCTCGAGCCGCCGGAGCAACTCTTGGAGGGCGTCTGGGTCGGCTTCAACAGTCAGCAAATCGTGACTACTTTGCGGTTTTGCGAGGGCGTGTAAAACCTGTTTGCCACCCACGCCAAACTCTTTTTGCACGTCTCTAAATAAATCCATCATGGGGCTGAGTGCGTCGCGCCCGCGTAAGGTCAGCGCGTAGTACTTTTTAACGAGGTTGGCCGTTGCATCGGGCAGGGTGATAGCGGCTGAGCTTGTGGACTGGTAATATCCAGCGTCTGCTCGAGGCGCTACCTTAACCCGCAAGCAGGCTGTGCCTTCGTAATAAAATATGTAGCCGCTTTCATCTACTTGCATGGCTGCGCTGGATTGCGTGGATGAACCTCCAGAAGATGCTGGCATCTCATCTTCTGGTTTATCTTGGGGCAGTTCTGCTGTCTCTGCCGATGCTACCGATGCCTCAGAAGGCGTTACCGAACTATCTAGAGCGGCATCATCTGGCGCGGGTGTCTCTGTAGCCTCGCTAGCTTCATCAGCTTGAATATGTCCGTCATTTGCTGTGTCCGGCTGAGGCTGACCGTGCAAGGTGAGCAAACTTGCCACCATGAAAGCAGGTAGGGGCGTGTAGCTAAACGCCACTGTTCCCTCGAGCGCCAGTAACAGTTTGAGAGCCTCATCTCCAGCAAGCACATCTGGTGTGTCTTGGGTCACGCTACGTTGCCGCTCAACGGCAGCAGCTTGTAAGTGACTATCTGCAACTAGCACGTAGCCGCGCAATGGGCGTTGACTATCTGGGCGTTCAAATATAGCGATGCCTTGACCTGTTAGATGTTCTTGAATGAGTGTTTCAGGGGTTAAGCTCGAGCTTGTTACCTGTGCGCTGGCAGCAAGCTTGGGCAAGGCTTGTAACACTGCTAAATGGCTTGTGGGGTAACTACTTGCCAGTTGGGGTAAGGTGCTTTCTGAAGCTGTGTGGCTGGGCGATGTAGCGTGACTGGGCGATGTAGCGTGATTGTGTAATGTAAAGCGCCTTGCTGGCCCGGCTAAGGTGTTACTCACAACAGAGCCGTGTGGCATTTCAAAACTTAGCACCGTGCGCCCGTCTGCTAAAACGGTCAGGCTAAGTTCTTCAGCCCGCTCTAAAAGCAGCGTTCCAGACACACGAATGGCTTCTAGGGCTCGCAAGAGTTGGCGTTCGGATAACTCGCCAAGGTGGTCGAGGCTAACTGTCAGCGCAGGCGCAGCAGGCGTTGTAGCTAGGCTAGCCGTTAAACCTTCAACATCTGTTGCTGCTGATTCTAGGGTATCCGTATCCAGGATATCCGTGTTCGGGGTATCTGGGCTTGGGGTGTCAGAATTTGGAAGATCAGTCATGAATAAAGCCTCAATACAGGGCAAGTAGGTTATTTTGAAAGCTTAGCTTAGCGAGTTGATGCACTATGAGTTGATGTGCTGTGAGTTAGCGCGCTGCATTCGAGTCTGGCACTTAACATACTTCGTTTTACAAACTCATTGCTTTACAAACTTGATGCTCTACAAGCTCGATCTAGGCTCGTCACCCTTGTAAGGAATACCTTAGCCTACACCAACATATCTTAAAAACAAAAGGACAACCCCGCACCGTAACTCAGGTTGTGGATACGTTCATGTGAACTCAGTTACTACTGTCTACCAGCGCGCCGTCTTGCTCAAAAAATGCCACAATGCCGTCGGCAATGCCGCGGGCTAGTCTATCACGGTAGTCGTCACGGGCGAGCTTGCGCCCTTCTTCAGGGTTGCTGACAAAGCCCACCTCAACAAGTACCGCTGGAATACTGGCGTTGCGAATCACGTAAAAATAGTTTTTGCGAATGCCTCGGTCGGTTGCCCCGGTTGCATCAATCATACTGGCTTGAATAGCCTCGGCAAGCGTTTGGCTGTAATAGAGTTGCTCCTGCCGGAAGATGTCATTAATGACACTGTCGTGAACCTGTTTGGCCTCTTCGGTAAGTTGCAAGCCTATACTGCCGCCCCCGTTTTCAATGATGGCATTTTGAATGAGGTCTTCTTCGAGCGGCTCCCCAAAAATCCATGTTTCAATACCGTGGGCTCTGCTGCTCTCGGCAGCGTTAGCATGAATTGACACAAATAAGTTGCGATCAGGGCTGGCCATGGCTGCTCTTGCAGCTAAGTCGGTGGCTTTACGGGCATCTAGATGATAGTCGTCGTCGCGGCTTAAGATGACGCTAATATCCTGGGACTCGAGCAGGTCTCGCACTTTAAGGGCAATATCCAAGACGACAACTTCCTCGCTGACATAGCCTTGAGCACCCGGATCGTAGCCACCATGGCCGGGATCAATAACCACAGTGCGCGTGACAGCCGCATTTGGAAGCAATGTAGCGTTATCTGGTGTAGATGATGTGGGTGTAGTAGAACCGTTAGCCGCTACGCTTGAAGACGCATTTTGAGCGCTAGCCGCCACGCTGTCCAACCTGCTGAGCGCGCTAGCTGGTACTTGACGGACGGTTGGCCCTTGCCGCTCACTGCTAAAGTCAAGGTACAACACATCGCTAGCACGGCTACTGCTGCGCGGCAAAAACCCCACCTGAAAGCCTTGCCCTTGGGGTGACAAGTCATGCTCTGTTTGAATAACGAGTGCTAGGGTGTCATCGAGGGCTTGGTATTGCCACGCGGTAACGTGGTTGCTACTAACTTGATTGCCCCCAGTTTGATTGCCCCCAGCAGCTTCCAAAGCCAGCTCTGTACCTGTAAAGGTGACAGCAAGCGTGGTGTCGGTTATGAGCGCTAAGCTGTACTCCGTATCGTTCGGTAGGTCAATGGCAATTCGTGTGTAGGTTTCATGAATGCCTACTCGAGGCTGTCCTAGCCTACTCACCGGAGTACCTATGACGACAGCCGTCTCCTCCGTGCTAGCATTAGCTGCAGCGTTTGGGCTAGCCGTCGTGTTGACCGTCAGGGCGGTTTCTGTATCTGAAGTTTCTGTATCTGAAGTTTCTGTTTGGGTAATAGAGATAACAATTGTGCGGCTACCGCTGTGCCACGTGGCGTCGCCACCCAGAGCGCGTACCACTGGCGCAACCGGTAGATAATGATCACCACCCACCTGAATAGCCATGGGGCTATCAAACGAAGCTCCTGTTTGTAAGGCTGTACTCGCGTGTAGGACGCCCGCTCGCTTGGTTAATCCGTAGCGAATATCTGCGGTGCTGGCAAGCGCAAGTTGAGAGCTGCCTCGAGTGAGCAGCACTTGGGCTTGCTCAGCGTCGTAGCGTTGCGACAAATTTAGGGCTGATGCCAGCACATCAGCCCTTGCAAATGCATTACTGTTGTCGTCGTACTGCAAAAAGTAACACGCCGTGGGTGTTTCTGGGCGTGCATTATTAACGCTGATGTAGTTCAGGCAGGCTTGGGCAAACACGCCTTGTAAGCTGATAGCAGCAAGTACGGACAATATAATTAAAAAATAGCGCGTGGATTTTATCACTCTGTAAGAAGTTTAGCATGCACCTTATGAGCCATCACTAAGAATTTCACAAGCGCTTAGCGTTATTCTAGGTAGACTTTGAGCTTGACACTTGCTAGACCATGTGCAGTTCACTGTTACGTACCTTGCGTCACAGGCCTCCTGAAACGTTATTGCTACAATGGCACTTGGCCTGTTTGCCTTAGTCGTATCTGGTAAACATTGTTTTTGGAAAACGGTATTTGATGTAGTCGCAAATTATCTACGGCCCAATAAGGTTTTAGTGTTTATCTACTGCACACAATTTTTGAGTGACAGACATGTTACTACACGAACGGTCAAGCATGTAGACGCGCCTACACACAAGTTATTCAAAGCTGTTTAGCAAGTTGATGCCTAGCACGCAACGCACGCGCACACGTGCCCCAGTTAGTTTGATAGCAAACTTTTCTTAATGATGCGTTTTGACGTGACCACCTTGACTAGACAGAATCTCAACACAACAACATTCGTCATAAATCTATGTGGCTAACATGTGCCAACGGCATGAATTTGACTACCTAGATTTTAACTACCTAAGATTTTAACCTTGCTTAACTAGATGAGCCAGTTGACCCTTGTTAAGCAGAGAATTGTATACGTTGTTGCTAGACCATATTACTAGACCTTGCGCTAGCCAGCTAGCTCGAACGTTGTAGCGTTTAATCAATGCCGTAGTTAATGAATGACGCATTGACTAGTACGGTTTGACGACATGTAGATTTAGTGACAGCTAGCTCGGCTCGAGACTGACCTTAATATCGCCAATATCGCCATCACAAATTTTGCCCACGGGAGGCCCAATGGCAGCAAAAGCTCAAACCGCAACCACCGATAGTGACGCCCCTCAAAAAGCCAAGCGCTCATCTGCTAAGTCCAGAACAGCCAAAACAAAAACGACCGCGAGCAAAGCTAGTAAAGCCAAAGCATCTTCTAAAAAAGCTGCCAAAGCTAAAGCGGCTCCTGCTGAAGACGAAGCTGCTAGCGCGCCTGCTCCAACTGGAAACTGGCTCGAGTCCCAACACATTCAAGCGCTCTTAAAAGTTGGTAAAAAAGACGGCTCACTCAACACCGAAGAAATTACCGTTGCCCTCAACAAAACCCTTGAAGAATTTGGCATAGATTCGGAAGAGGGCAAGTTTGAAGAGTTGATGAAGGTCATTGAAGCTAAAGGCATCGAGATGGCCGACCTCGCAGATGACGAGATCATTGACGAAGATGACCTTGACGAAGGTACTTTTGGGGATGACGAAAGCGTTGACCGCGAAGAGTTAGAAGCGCGCGCGGAGATGATGGCCGGCTCGAGGCTTTCCACCAACGATCCGGTACGCCAATACCTACACGAAATTGGGCGCGTGCAACTGCTTACCCTCGAAGAGGAAATTAGCCTTGCACGCCGTATTGAAGAAGGTAACGAAGCTGCTGAGAAGCTCGAGCAAGCCACCGATGACATTCCTGAACGCACCATTCGGGGCTTAAGGCGTATTGAAGAAGACGGCGAAATGGCCCGCCAGCACCTGATTGAAGCCAACTTGCGGTTAGTTGTGTCTATTGCTAAAAAGTACACCGGGCGCGGGCTGGGCTTTCTTGATCTTATTCAAGAGGGTAATCAGGGGCTTATTCGGGCAGTTGAAAAGTTCGAGTACCGCCGCCGCTACAAGTTTTCAACCTATGCTACATGGTGGATTCGTCAAGCCATTAACCGCGCCATTGCCGACCAAGCGCGCACCATTCGCATTCCAGTGCACATGGTTGAAACCATCAACAAGCTGACCCGCACAGCCCGCCAACTGCAGCAAGAGCTTTCGCGGGAAGCCACTTACGAAGAAATTGCCGATGCCATGGGACCCGGTTGGAGTGCTGACAAAGTCGAAGAAGTTTTTAAAGTCTCGCAAGAACCTGTCTCGCTTGAAACACCCATCGGCGATGAAAAAGACTCGTTCTATGGAGATTTTATTCCCGATGAAAACATTGAGTCGCCAGTAGACCAAGCCAGTAAAACCCTACTCGGTGAAGAGCTTGACCGGGCGCTGCGCAAACTAACTGAGCGTGAAGCTAAAGTATTGCAACTGCGCAAAGGTTTAGTGGACGGCCGCGAGCATACGCTCGAGGAAGTGGGCGCACACTTTGGCGTGACCCGTGAGCGCATTCGCCAAATTGAAAACAAAGCCCTGCGCAAACTCAAGTATCACGAAAGCCGTACCCGCAAGTTAAGAGACTTCCTCGACTAAGCTTTACCATTTCATAGCGTTTCCGCGAGTAACTGCCCCGGGCAGTTGCGCGTGCGACCTAGGGGAGTAGAAATAGACCCACTCAGTGTGGGGGAACTAATCCTAGAACTGCTATCAGAGTCATCAAGTCACAAATTAATGACGTGTCAGCAACTACTGCTGGCACGTTTTTTGGTTGCTGATGTGACTTTGGAGCTTGTTGACGAAGACCTGTTAACGAAGAATGGCAATGCCTGCAAATGGCAATGCCTGCATCAATACACTGCCATGTATGACATTTTATTCGATGTCACCGCTTTCATTTGATGCTAGCTCCTCGAGACCCCATCACATCTAACGGCAAACTTCAACCCCACCACCTGCGTAGCTAAGCTCATCCACCAGTTGGCCTTGGGCATTAAAGAGTCTGGCTGTGTCGCCGCTATTGTTCCAAATAGGCTCACCTTGGTCGTCGTAGTCGTAGAGGTAGTCTGCCTCGAGCACGCCTTCTAACTCCCAAGTATTCCCCGCAGCGTCTACAATGCGCCAACCTGTCACGTCTGTGTCTTCATCTGCATAGAGTGTCACCAGCTCTTGCCCGGCGTCTTGCCCCGGTGGGTTGTAAAGGAT
>JBCCOX010000130.1:0-9659 GCA_039025155.1 Deinococcota bacterium
AACCTCGTCAGTAGGTCGTCTTCGGCGTTGGGACCGGGAATAATTTCGTCAAGAATACGCCCACGGTCCATGACCAGCACGCGGTGGCAGTTGCTTAGGACCTCACTTACTTCATCCGAAATCATGATGATGCCCATACCGTCCTCTGCCAGTTGTTTGACCAGCGCGTGCACGCTGTTTTTAGCGTAAACGTCAATACCGACGGTGGGTTCATCCAAAATGAGCACTTTGGGGTTGGTGGCGAGCCATTTGGAGAGCACCACTTTTTGCTGGTTGCCACCAGAAAGTGTTTGCACGGCGGCAGCTAAGTTGGGGATTTTAATTGAGAGTCTACTGACCCAATCTTGGGCAAGTTGTTTGCGTCTACTGGCATTTAATAGTCCTGAACGTCCTAGCAGTGTGCTCAACACGGTCACGGTGAGGTTGGCGAGAATCGACTGTGGCATCACGAGACCTTGGGTAAGGCGATTTTCAGGGACATAGGCAATGCCTGCTTTGGTGGCTTGGGCGTTGGTCTCGAGCATCAAAGACTGCCCATTTAACCGTACTGTGCCAGCATCTGCTGGATTCATACCAAACAAGCTAAGCGCTAATTCACTGCGACCAGAGCCAAGCCGCCCGATAATTCCTAAAATCTCACCTTGGCGGAGGTCAAAACTAACATCGCGGTAGTTGCGGGTTTTGGAGAGGTTGCTAACCTCGAGCAACACCCCAGCATCCTCAGCAATAGCTCTGGGTGGTTCCGTCGTGACCCGCTGCCCGGTCATCAGATAAACCAGCTCATTTTGGTCAAGACTCGCTGGGTCAAACGCACCTAAGTTGCGACCATCCCGAAGGACTGTTACCTGCTCGGCAATATCAAAAATTTCGTTGAGTTTGTGACTGACAAATAACGTGGTAATACTGCGTGCTTTGAGGGTTTGAATAACTTCAAATAGTCGGTCCACTTCAACCCGGGTGAGTGACGCCGTGGGTTCATCTAAAATGAGCAACTTCAACTCACCCATAATGGCTCTGGCAATTTCGACTTGTTGTTGCTCAGCGATGGATAAGCTAGCGACTGGACGACTGAGGTCAAGCTCGAGCCCAATTAAGCTCATGGCTTCACGAGCGCGCTTTTTGACCGCACGCCAGTTCACCAAACTCCCGCGCGTGTCACCGTAAAGCCCAAAGGCAATGTTTTCTTGCACGCTAAGGTTCGGAAAGAGTGCCAAATCTTGATAAATAACCCGCACGCCCATGTCTACCATGTTGCGGGCGCGCCCGCCTGTAAGCAGTTGCCCGTCCATCTGCAAGCGCGCGCCCGGTTCTGGGGCAACCACGCCTGAGATGATCTTAATCATGGTGGATTTACCCGAGCCGTTTTCGCCCACAAGACAATGGATCTCGCCCCGTTTTAGAGCGAAATCCACATTGTCCAAGGCTTTGACGCCCGGATACAGTTTTGTGACGTTGTGCAGGTCAAGCAGCAGCTCGCTCACTTGTCCCCTTAGTAAAAGTTAGAATCCGAACGAGTCTGCGTTTTCGGCGGTCACTTCGGATGGTGCATGGAAGGTGATGACCGTGCCGTCAATCGCGGCTACGCCATACTCGGGTAGATTGCCCACATCTGCAAGTGTGCCACCCTCTAAGATATGCCGTACCAAGTGCGCAGAGTCACGCCCAATCCGGTAAGGGTTACTGATGTAGTTGGCGTTGATGGAGCCTTCTTCAAGGTAAATTTTGGCTTGGCTTGGTACAGATCCACCCACAATCGCAATGTCCTCAGTCCCAAGGGAGGTGACAGCTTGTGCGCCGCCGATGGCACCGAGCGAGCCGATGTACATGACTCCCACGAGGTCATCGTAAGCAGCAATAAGCTCGAGCGTTCTATTTTGTGCGTCTTCCACGCTTTCAGAGCCTTCTAAGCGGCTAGTTACCTGATATAAACCGGGATAGTTAGCTTCTTGATACGCAACGGCCATGTCGGCGCGTTGGTTGTGCGATTCTACGGTGAGGCCGCCAACCATAATGGCGTAGCCGCCTTCTTCACCTGCTTCGCGTACAAACAGGTCCATCATGTCGGACCCATATTGTTCAGCAATCAAAAATTCAATGTCGAGGTCGGCGTTAACAACGCCGGGGGCTTCTTGGGTGACCATTAAAATGCCTGCGTCGCGGCCGCGAGCGAGGATGGGCTCGAGCACTTGTGTGTCGTTTGGCACAACAACAATGGCATCTGGCCCTCTGGCAATAGCATCTTCCAACAGGCGCGCTTGGGCGGCAGGGTCAGTGTCTGGCGCACCTACGACCGTGATGCTAAGGTCACCTGCTTCACCTGCGTAGTCTTTAAAACCATTTTCCATAGCAGAAAACCACGGAATGACTACCAGTTTAGGAATAAACACAATCTCATAGCTATCTTGAGCAGATGCCGTAGACGATACTAAAAATATGGCCACAAGCAATGCAGCGAGTGCTGAAACGACTCGTTTCACCAGAACACCTCCGTTTAAATTGGATTGTACACTGTAGCATACACTATCTCACCGTTTCGTCAAGCTTAACTAGCGTGCGTGATGCACGTAAAAAGTCGCAGCAAAACTTGATTATTAACATATAGGTTGGCAACATTTACTGGCAGCACTCGCATATTTTAAGGTTGGACGTTTCAATAACCTACTGATGTTGCCGGAGTGTGTTGAGTTTACTGACATCATCGATTTTGAATAGTGCTATTTATCCTTAGTTAAGACAAGATCAGACCTTGAGAATCAGGCTGCAGCCACCTCATGAATAATGCGTCAGCACGAACTTTCTCACTAAGGAACTAAAGAACAGCTTGACAATTTAGAGTAAAAACTCTAGACTGCTTTTATTAGAGTAAAAACTCTAAAACGAACTCACATACTAAGGACGACCTATATGGCTACAAAAGATCGCATCTTAGATGCTGCTACGGAACTTTTTAATCAAGCCACTGTTGCCGAAGTTTCAACCAATCACATCGCTGAAGCTGCCGGCATAAGTCCGGGAAATCTTTATTATCACTACAAAAATAAAGAGATGATTATTCGGGCGATTCTCGAGCGCATGTTTGCTACCTTTGGTGAGCTTTGGGTCTTACCTGAAGGGCGGCAGCTTACGCTAGAAGACTTGCACGACCTGCTCACACGGCTATTTACGCTACTCTGGCGGTTTCGCTTTTTTGACCGTGAACAACTGTCGCTACTGCGGCGCGACCCGCTTTTAGCAGCGCGCTACCAAGAGATTCAAGTTCAACGCCTAGGTGAACAAGCACGCTACTTTCAAAAGTACATTGACGACGGTGTGCTGGTGTTTGACAACCCTGACCACTTTCGCAGCATCATCACAGCTTGCTGGATTTTGTCTAACAACTGGTTAAGTTTTGTAGAAACGGGCGGCGAAACCGTTCAACCTGACCACATTCAACAGGGTATCGACATGATTTTTGTCGTTATTCGCCCCTACCTAGCCGAACTCTACCAACACGCACTCGCGCATGTTTCACCTGCACATGCTGATTTAGATAAGGATGTTTTTTATGACTGACACCGCAACGCAACCCTCGCATGTATCCTCCAGCTCAAAGAAGCTGAGCCGCCGCACGTTTCTAAAACGCGCTGGTGCTACCACGGTTGTAGCAGTAAGTGGCGGTGCTGTGTACCGTGCTGCTAGCCAGGGTGTATTCACAACTGCTAGCGGCCCTGCCTACGAGCCTTGGGAAGACTGGCGTACCAATCCAGAGCAGGGACCCTTGCGTTTGGTGCAAGCTGGCATTTTGGCATCTAACCCGCACAACACGCAGCCTTGGTATTTTGAAGTTAGTGAGGATAACATCAGCGTGTTTGCCGATATGAGCAGGCACTTAGGCACGATGGACCCCTACTGCCGCGAGATGTACACCGGGCTTGGCTGTGCCATTGAAAATATGGTGCTGGCCGGGCAAGTTGCTGGCTACAATGTGAGCGTCAACATGGAAGATGCCGTGTTAGATGAACCGGCTGGTGAGTCACTGCGCCAAGTTGCCACGCTAACACTGGAACCGGGGGAGGCCCAAACGTCCGCCCTTTACGACGCCATCCCCAACCGCCACACCGACCGCGCTCCCTATGCAGATACACCCGTAGCAGCAGAGGTATTTGCAAGTTTGATCGACTTGGTAGACGATAGCAACACACAACTTTTTTTCTACACACCCAATCAACCTGAATTTGCACAACTAGTGACAGCAACGGTAAGTGCGACTGAGTTTATTATTGCAGACGCCGACATGTCCCGCGACAGCCACGCATGGTTCAAACGCAACTGGCAAGAGGTTCAGCAAGATAAAGATGGTGTATTCATCGACGCATCTGGCTCGTCTGCCTTGTTGCGCGCGTTTGTCAAGATGATGCCGCCCATGCCTGTGTCAACGATGGATAATGGTTGGCTCTCAGGTACACAAGCGTCTTTAGCTAGTACGCCAGTGCTTGGATTTATCGCGGTCAGAGACTTGTATGGCGCAGCTCAGTCGTTACAAGCAGGGCGCATTTGGCAGCGCATGCATTTGTGGGCAACAACGCAAGGACTATCTATGCAGCCCATCAATCAGTTACCCGAGCAAGTTGACCGTGAGCGCCAGTTGGGGCAACCTGCGACCACTGCAGCATTTTTGAGTGAACTCACTGGCGACGAAACATGGCGACCTACTTTTGTATTTCGGTTAGGGCATACAAATACGAATGTACTACCAAGTGCGCGCCGTCCAGTTGAGGATGTGCTTATCTGAGCTAATTACAGGCAATCACAAATTGTTGAGGGTATTCCTCGAGCCGTAACCACAGCATCAGTCTGAAAAGGTGCTGTGGTACTTTAATGACATCAGGTCAAGCTAGGCCTTTAACCAGGAAGAGGTGACATGAAGCACATTGTGATTTACGGCCCACCTGCTGCGGGTAAATATGCTGTTGAGTTGGAGTTGGAAAAACGAACTGGGTTTAAACGCCTTAAGCGCAAACTGACCTATCAACCGCTGCTCGAGGTGTTTGACTGGGGATCTGAGGAGTTCAAAAATACTCTGTACGCAACGCACACCCTCATCATGGCGGAAGCTGCCAAAGCTGGTATTGGCACTATTTTTAGCTTTGTGTTTACTACCCCAAAAAGTCATATTGCCGAAGGCTACCTTGACGGCATTGAGCAAAATGGTGGTGAAGCTTGTTTAGTGCGTTTGTTTGCGGCTCGAGACGTCATGGAAAAGCGCGTGAGTGAACCCTGGCGAGCTGAGGCGGGCATCATGTCTGACGTTGAGCAGTGGCGTGCGTACTATGAAAAATCAGCTGGGATAGATGAAGTTCTAGCAAGCCGCCCGGGCCTTGAAATTGATACTGGCGAACACTCAACCGACGAGGTCGTAGATAAAATCATAGCTCACTACGATATACCCCTGAAATCAGCAGACTGATTCTACAACCGTAATAGAAAGATTTTACCCAGTGTGTGATGTCCAAGTTGAATGAGTCCTCGTTCACATTGGAATCAGTAGGAGACAGATAGGCTAAACATGAAAATATGGTCGGCGTTAACCGACCATAAACATGTTCATCTAGCAGAGGGTGCTGCCTAATTACGTTACTTATTCAGTGATTGCTCTCGGGCGACCGTCACCAAACCAAGGCTTGTTGGAAAACGATCTAGCGTTAATGCTGGTGCCCCTTGGTGCATATTTACGGAAGCCAATCTTATAGTCATCGATGTTGCCAACCACAACCCCATAATTATCAGAAGGATTAACGCGCTCACCTAAAGCAAAGTCAACAAACTCCTCAGGCGTGTAGCGGTTGTCTATATCGCGGTTTTCTTGCAGTTTGTTCCAGTCGTTGTGTTCACCTATGTAAACATCAATTTGACCGCTAGCGTTTTCACCAACCACCACAAAAATATCATTGCGGTAGTCATAGCTCACGCCCAAGCAAGCCACTAAGTCGCCGATGGCTTCGGGCTTACCATCACCAAACCAAGGTTTGTTAGAAAACGCACGCGCATTGATGCTGGTGCAACGTGGTGCAAACTGGCGGAAGCCAATTTTGTAATCATCAATGGTACCAATAGCCACACCGTACATCGCTTCACCATCACCGATGGCAAAGTCAGTAAATTGCTCAGGGCTGTAGCGGTTGTCTATATCGCGGTTTTCTTGCAGTTTGTTCCAGTTGTTGTGCTCACCTGTGTAAACATCAATTTGGCCGCTGACGTTTTTGCCAACTACAACAAAAATATCGTTCGTAACGTCATAGTCAATGGCTAAGCAGCTTACAAGATCGCCGACTGCTTCGGGACGGCCGTCACCGAACCAAGGCTTGTTGGAAAACACTCTGGCGTTGATGCTAGTACAACGCGGTGCATACTGACGGAAGCCAATTCTGTAGTCGCTAATGTCGCCAATAACAACGCCATACATGGCATCGCCATCACCAAGTGCAAAGTCAACAAATTGCTCAGGCGTGTAACGGTTGTCGATATCGCGGTTTTCTTGCAGTTCACGCCAGTCGTTATTTTCACCTATATAGACGTCAATATCACCTTCTAGGCTAGTACCTACAGTAACAAAGATGTCGTTCACACTGTCGTACTCAACAGCAAGTACCGTTTCAAGTGCCGGTTCAGGAGGGTCGAAGATGACGCTCACATCTAAACCATTCCAGTACACCGAATCACCAAAGTCGAAGATATTGCCACCTGGAGGCACGGGTTGAGAGATGACTGTGGCCGTTACATCTTTCGTGCCAGCAGGAACGTTTTCCAAGGTGAGGGTAGCCAGCAGCAGTTCATCGCCACTGTTGGGAAATTGGAACACACCACTGTTAGTGACGCCACCTGCTTCAACAAGTAATTCCACGTTGCGGGTGTCGGGTGTGCCAGCGGTATCACGCACAGCAACAAGTTCGCTGATGGCAAAGGTAACGTCCACGTCGCGGGCGCTTGCGCCTATTGGAATGTTAACGGTTTGGGTTGCAGAAACGTAACCTTGTTGCCCGTAGAGATAGAAGTTAGGAATAGCGCCAACTGAAAGAGGATTGCCAACACCCTGGGCAGGACGCACGACATAGACAATGAACGCCCGTGGGGTGAGCAAGTTGGTATTACCAGTATTTTCAATATCTACCGTGAGGCTGCTCGAGGGCGCAAAAATCGCTTCATACATATGCGCAACATTGCCAAGGGCAACGCCATTTTCGTCAGTAGGTAAGCTTAAACTGAGGCCGCCACCCGTGAATGACTTGCTTTCGCTATCGCTGGTAACAGTAACGTCATCAGGTGCAATGTAAGCGTCGCCATGCTTAAGAACCACTTGAACATAAAGAGACGTTACATTGTTTGGATCAGGAATGGTGAGGGTTTCAGTTAAATCGCCATTGCGACTACCAAAGCGGTCGCCTAAGCCAACACCAATAACCTCAACGTCATAGTTGTCACTTGCTGTCCAGTCAGGCAGGGTAAGCGACTGAAGTTCAAAGGTAGGAATGGGGATTGTCTCGAGCGGTTCGCTAACTGGTGAACGTTGCGGTGTGCTGCTACATGCAGCTAACAGCAAACTGACTAACACAAAAAGTTTCATACGTAATGCCATGGTTTGTCTCCTGTAGAGTTTTTTGCATACTCACTTGCACAGCAGTGATATTGATGACAGTGCTAAGTCGTCTCGTGTTGCACAAGCGCTATAGCAGGGCCGACGCAAGTCGGCCCTGCATATGTTCAATCTACAAAGGGTGCTGCTTTTAGTTACTTAGTTAGGAATTGCTGCTGGACGGCCGTCACCAAACCAAGGCTTACCCGAAAATGACCGGGCGTTGATGCTGGTGCCCCGAGGTGCTGTTTGTCTAAAGCCGATGGTAAAGTCGCTGATGTTGCCAACAACAACCCCATAGTTAGCGGAAGGGTCACCGCGTTCACCTAAAGCAAAATCAACAAATTGCTCAGGGCTGTAACGGTTGTCGATGTCGCGGTTTTCTTGAAGTTTGCTCCAGTTACCATTTTCACCCGTGTAAACGTCAATTTGACCGCTGGCATTTTCACCTACAACAACAAAGATGTTATTGACGGCATCATAGTCAACGGCGAGGCAACGTGTGAGGTCACCAACTGCACCAGGGCGACCGTCACCAAACCAGGGCTTGTTGGAAAATACTCTGGCGTTGATACTAGTGCAACGCGGTGCATACTGGCGGAAACCAATTTTGTAATCATCAATGGTGCCAATAGCTACACCATACATGGCGTCGCCATCACCAATCGCAAAATCAACAAATTGCTCGGGACTATAACGGTTATCTATGTCGCGGTTTTCTTGGAGTTTGCGCCAGTCACCGTTTTCACCTGTGTAAACGTCAATTTGACCGCTGGCGTTCTCACCAACTACAACAAAAATATCATTAATGACATCGTAATCCACTGCCAGGCAGCTCACCATGTCGCCAATTGCTCTGGGACGACCGTCACCAAACCAAGGCTTGTTGGAAAATACTCTGGCGTTGATGCTAGTACAACGCGGTGCATACTGACGGAAGCCAATTTTGTAATCGCTTATATCGCCAATCACAACACCATACATAGCATCACCGTCACCAAGTGCGAAGTCAATAAACTGCTCGGGGCTGTAACGGTTGTCGATGTCGCGGTTTTCTTGCAGTTTGCTCCAACTACCGTTTTCACCTGTGTAAACGTCAATATCACCTTCTGGGCTGGTGCCTACGGTCACAAAAATGTCGTTCACGCTGTCGTAGTCAGTAGCTAGTACCGTCTCGAGGGCAACCGAGTCAGCTGCCATGGTCTCGAGCTCATTCAGCTCAGCAACGTCTTCAGGTTGAGAACAGGCAGCAAGAAGTAATGCAATAAGCAAGACAGAAAGAGAAATTCGGTGTTTCATAACGTCCTTTCGAAAGATACGCACGTGTTGATTGTATACAGGCAACGTGCGCGGCCTTTTTTGGCAACTGGACAGTCTTAAACTTGAGACTCCAAGCTTTGCGACCCCACCTCGCGGTGAGTGTGCCCTTTCAAAAGGGTAGAGACAAAGTGTTGTAGAGACGGATAAACTTAGGTGAAGCAGCACCTTTAAAGTAATTGAACACTACAATTTATCATCTAAAGAAATAAATGTCAAATTTTAATTCCGTTAGAATTTTGTGAGCTGTAAAGGTATTTTACTAGATACTGAATATCTAAGTTGCTGAGTTGCGGTAATCTTGGACGCGAGGTTACACAGTGAGGCTAGTTTGCTCAAAAACCCCAGTTAGCTAAGCGGAATTTGGATAAAACCTGTCAGATTGTTGTGTAAATCTTAGGATTTGCAAAGTGAAGCTTAAACAGGCTCAGCATATAAACCTCAGCGTCTCAACTGCGTTCCAAGTGTAATAGGACTCTGTAAGAAGTAGTTGATTTATTGACATTAACAGCACTACAAAAAAACGCGCCCGCGCAGATCTGGTCACGGTCGATGCTATAGGCGATAGCCTGACGTACACGCACGTCGTCGAAAGGCGCACGCGTGGTGTTCAGGCCGAAATAGTCGTAGGACAGGCGCGGGGAGGTCTCGACGATGATGTTCTCGTCAGCTTGTAGGGCCTCTAGATTCTGTGGGGAGATGGTGAATATCCAGTCGACCTCGTCGCCCTCGA
>JBCCOX010000131.1:0-9657 GCA_039025155.1 Deinococcota bacterium
AACAAACTCCATAGCCATGTAGTGCTTTAAGCCGATGCTACCGTGTTCATAGGTGCGCACAATGTTGATGTGGTCAAGTTGCTGAGCGACCTCAGCTTCGCGGTGAAACCGGCGGATGAACTTGGCATCTGCCACATACTGCTCCATCGGCACTTTGAGGGCTACAATTTTGCCGTCTTTACTGCGCCGCGCCCGGTAAACACTGGCCATACCACCAGAACCAACTTTTTCAATGATGTTGTAGTTGGGAATGTCAACGCCGTCGCTAGAAAGTTCAGGCTTATTGCGCTTAGCAGCTTTAGGGCGTTTTCGACGTGGGGCAATCCTCGAGCCACGTGGCGCATACGTACCCACAGGAATAAATAACCCCAACGCTAAAAAGCTTGAAAACAGTGCCGCGCTGGCCCGCATAGGCTGGGCAACAGCTGCCAAAATAAGCGCTGAAAACACAACCAAGCTCAGCAAAAAGCCATGCACCCACCACGGCAAACGGGCTACAAACAGCGCCGCAATGGCCGCAATTGCAGCACCAGCCGCCAACCACAGCACTAGGGAAGCTCCGCAATCACCAACGTGATGTTATCAGGACCGCCACGTTCATTGGCAAGCGCAATCAAGTATTCAACTGAAGACTGTCGGTTGGCCGTGCGTTCAATTTCTGCCAAAATTTCTTGGGGCGAAACAAGACCGTGTAAGCCGTCCGTGGCAATTACAAAAATGTCGCCACTGTGAACGTCTAGCTCGACAATATCAGGTTCAACATCGGGGCGAATGCCTAGGGCTTTAGTAATGAGGTTGCGCCACTCGTGGTTTTGGGCTTGTTCTTCACTGAGCAGGCCGCGCTCGAGCTGTTCTTCAACCCACGAATGATCGCGGGTGAGTTGGTAAATTTTGTGTTTGCGAATAAGATAGGCCCTCGAGTCCCCTACATGTCCCAAGACAGCTTTGTTATTCATCACCGAGACACAAGTTAAGGTTGTCCCCATACCACGCTGGCCGGCATTACCCATCGCTTTAGCATAAACGCGCTTGTTGGCAAGGCGGACAGATTTTTCAATGAGCTTGTCCACCCCAACAACGGTTTGTTGATTATGAAGGGCCTGAATATAGCGGTCAAACGATTGGTCAATAATCTCAACGGCAAGTTTACTCGCAACTTCACCTGAAGCAGCACCACCCATGCCGTCTGCAACAGCAAGTAAGGTCATAATGCCATCTGGCAGTGCAAACTGCCATACGCGATGATAGTCTTCGTTAAGGGAGCGAACGCGCCCTACATCTGAACCGTGTCCAACATGCTGCTCTAAACGCACACATGCATTTTACCCCTAAATCCTCTAGCTTATCCAATAAAACCTACACTTAGCGCAATTGCCAGGTGAATGTTGATGTTGTTAACAGTTGTTCACATACACAAAGTAAACAATGCTACGAATACTTATACAAGCCTTGTGTCTGTAGGCGTGTGTTTGTGTATATTTGCAGGTTGAGGATGAGATGTCTTGCAGTCGTTTAGGTTATGTGTTGAGTGGCTCGAGCTAGCATCAGGGACATCTCATCTCGAACGAGTCCTAAAAAGGAATTTCTTGGGTTGAGCAAGGATACACACATTTGTCACTGCGCTTCAAACCCACAAAATTGATGTTTGCAGCAATGTGCGTCAATATCGACACTGTAAATATGTAAGATGCCGTTAAGGTAGCCCATATCAACAACCTCAAAGACACATTCTTGAGCAATTTTTTGAAGTGCTGTTTTGACTGATTATATGAATATCACGTGGAGTTGCTATTCATGCAGAAATGTTGCCATCATTATGACAGTTAGTTACTGCGCGGCCGAGGGCGGCGGATGGTTTCTAGGTAAGGGTGGTGTGTCAGTAGATGACGGTAAGTTTGAAACAAGTCTTTAGCTTCTTCAAAACTAGTAGGGATTTCACGAATGCGCAAGTAGGCAAGTTGGTTGCTACCATTACCATTGTTAACCTCACGGTCAAAGTGTAAGGTGGGCGTGCCAAAGACATTAAGCTCAGCCGCTTGATGATGTTCACGGGCTAGCGCCGTGCGGCACTCAGGATCGCGGATATCGTTTTCAAAGGTGGGCATGTGCAAGCCAACCCGCTCCGCCGTTTCTAAAATGACATTCATGGTGTAGCGTTGGTGATCGCGGTGACAACTGCGCATGAGTGCTAAGCGAAAGGTTTGGAAGTTAGCATGGCCTTGCCGCCTAGCCGCTTGCGAGGCCAAAAAGGGAAGGAGCCCTTTGGAGCCATTATCACTTTCTAGCTCAAACTTGTCATTCCACAATTGCCAGTGCTTATCACCTTTGTAATTGCTTTGGTACAAACTAAAATGTTGCCACTGGAAGTCAAGGCCTAGCGGCGTGGCAATCATTTCTGCAAGTTCAGCAACTCGCCAAGAAAAAGGGCAAAGATAATCAAAGTAAACGGTCACTGGCTCGAGCGACATGTTGCTATTAAATCCCAGACTGCGTTACTCGAGCGTAACCCTTGAGACAGCGTACTACTAGAACCCTCTCTCAGACGCAAACAACGCTTGTGCTTATAACACTGTGACGGCTCTTGTGGATGAGCAACTAAGTCACCAAACTACTTTAATTTTTGTCCTGTGGGTCTGTTGTCGTACTGGGAACTTGCTCAACAATACTGCCAAAGCGCGCTTCGTAACGGGTAATATTGTCTGCGAGGCTACGCAGCAGGGCTTTGGCGTGCTGTGGGCTAGCAATCACTCGAGAATTAACCACAGGCGACTGCCCCGGATAGGCAAGGGCAAAATCCATAATAAATTCGTCTTTGGTGTGCGCAATCACCGCAACGTTGGCATAGCGCCCCCGAGCAGTTTCTTTGTCAACCTCGAGCTTGAGTTCTCGTTTCACCTTAGCTCCTTCTTAGGCTTGCGGGGTGATGATGCTGTTTATTTAACGTTTGAGCGAACTGTAGTACTAAATCCGGTTAGTTTTTTGAGAATCAAGCCCTACTAGAGCAGCTAGGATAAGCCACGAAATCCGTGGTGGACATATTAGATGCCTTTAGACATTATTCGGGATATACACAATTCGGGATAAACACGGATTTTGTGTAAGATGATCACAAAACACACTTCAAACGTGCTTGCCGGGCTGTATAACTCTCAAAGCCTAAAAATGTATCAAATGAATGTTAATTCTTGGCAGCTTCGGCAATTTGCGGTAACAATTTACGCAACTGAAAGCGGGCCCGACCAAGGTTTTGGGTGTTGTCTAAAGTCACAACAGCCACAAAATCATCGTCGCCGGCAGCTTGAACGCCAATTTTAAGCGGTGTGAGTAATACCGGCCCGTTTTCATATTCGATCATGGTTTGGCTTACTTCGCCTTCGCCCATGAGCCCAGCAAGGACCCTGCTCGAGGCTAGCCCACTGGCAATAAGCCCGCCCACAAAGCTCAAATCCATATCGTCTTTAGAGACGCCCTCAACAATAAACCCTTCACCACTAACCACAGCCGCACTGGTGATGCCACGAATTTGTAAGGCTTGGTTAAGTAAGTCTACAAGTGTCATACGTGACCTCCTAGAGCGCTGCGAATTTGCTCACTGCTGCTGCTTATAGTCTGCAAGATAGCATCTGCACTGCCATTAGGTTTTAAGATAACCGCCAAATAATGATTTTCAAAACTGTAGAGGATGGCACGGTATTTCTCGAGGTTCACCTGCAGCGACACAGGCCTGCCCATACCTAGCGCGGTAAAGCACTTGCGCCCTACTTCAGCTACGCTGGTCATTTCAGCAGCCAGCACGTTGGCACGCAAACCGTGCCCAATCATCTCAACGGGCAGTCCGTCTTGCGTCATCACAACAATAGCAACCAGCCCATCAACACTTAACAAGGGACGTAATGCTGTAGCTATATTCATAATTAAGTCAGTACCTGCATTCTTAAGTCAACACCTGTAAAATACGCTTGGCGGCTTGCTCGCTGTACAGACGCGCTTTGCCAATATTGCCTTTGGGTTCCATGACAATAAGACAAAACAACTCTTCGCCCAAAAGCCGCGTATAGCCTACCAAGTTGTCAGCAGTTACAATAATCTCGTGCAAGTTGCCGCCACTAAGCGCCTCACTGTAGGCGAGTGAGGTGTTGTTGAGTACATTTGTTTGTTCGGCGGTGACTGCCGAAAGATCGTCGCTTTGGGGTGGGTATTGCTCAATGAGCAAGCCGTCCATACCGCCAACGGCTGCTGCAAGGGTCCCATCTATATTATCGACGAGATAGGCGAGGATTTGGTCAAGTTCTTGCATTGCCTATGAGTTTAACAGATTTACAGATGACGAGCATGGGATGTTATTGCCATCTCCTCATGTCGTGTCATCATGTTGTGTCATCGGCTGTTCGGGTAAAAGACATAACGACCTCTCGCATAGTTGAGGTTATGACCAACAAAGTTGAGGTATGACAACAACGTTATCTCACAGAGAGTTACGACGGTCCGTATGCGCTAACAGTGTGCTAACAAATCACATGCGCTAAAACCTACGAAAGAGGTATATATATATCCACTACTATCTATTTGGACAAAGCGGGTTGCGTGTTTCCGAATTAGCCCTTGGCACGATGACCTTTGGTGAACGCTGGGGCTGGGGTGCTAGCAGGGCAGAAAGCCGCGCTATGTTTGAAGCTTACGCCCACACAGGCGGTAACTTTATTGATACTGCCAACTTATACACCGAAGGTGAGTCCGAGCAGTTTGTTGGCGAGTTTATAGCTGTTGACCGCGATCACTTTGTGGTTGCTAGTAAGTACAGCTTAGGAAGTGTAGAAAGTGATGCAAATGCTGTAGGCAATAGCCGCAAAAGCTTGATGGGTTCACTGCAAGCCAGCTTAAAGCGTTTGCAGACGACCTATTTGGATATTCTGTGGCTCCACGCTTGGGATGCAACAACTCCCGTCCGTGAAGTGATGCGCGCCCTTGATGATGTGGTACGTATGGGCTTGGTGCGCTATGTAGCTGTGTCTGACACGCCTGCCTGGGTGGTGTCTCAGGCTAATACGTATGCAGAGTTACATGGACTCACCCCGTTTACGGGCTTACAAATTGAGTACAGCCTCATTGAACGCACGCCAGAACGGGATTTACTGCCGATGGCGCGTGCGTTTGAAATGGCAGTGACCCCGTGGGGCGCGCTGGCATCTGGTATTTTGACGGGTAAGTACAACACAGATAAAAACAACAAGTCTGAACCCTCAGAGGGGCGCATTCCGACAGGGCACGCACGCTTAAACGCGCGCAATTTGCAAATTGCGGCTGAAGTGCGTCGTGTTGCAGACGAGCTAGACGCAACTGCTTCACAGGTAGCACTGGCATGGTTGCGGCAGCAAGCAGGTACAATGATTCCTATTGTAGGCGCGCGCAAGCTAAGTCAGCTCGAGGACAACCTTGCTAGCCTAAGCCTCAACTTGTCAACATCTCACATCCAGCAACTTAACGACGCAAGCGCCATCGAACTTGGCTTTCCACACAATATGCTGGCTGCCGAGCCTGCCCAAAAGCGCTTAATGGGTACAGCGTTTGGCAAGTTACGCCGCTCTTAGCTGAGCCAGCATCATTCAAGCTCAAATAATCCACATTGGCTCAACAGCGAACCCACACCTCATTTCGGTTAGACTGAACGCTGTGGGCAAGCAGCATATGACCTTCTCTATAAGTACATTAAGTAACAGATACATTAACGATGGGTACATCAAAGACGAGTACATCAACAATGGGCACGTCACCTCTGTTGACAGAGAACATATGCACATCAACTTTGTTGAGATAAACCTGCGAAGGGGATTTGTGTGACTGTAACACCTAAGCCTGTGGGCACATCACATGTTATCCCTACACCCAGTGGGCTCGAGCATTTGCGCGTTATGGAACGGGCAGCCACCTACATTAATGATGCTGTCTGGCAGTTACACCAAAGCTACGGCAAAGTGTTTGCCTTTGGCATGGGCCCGATTCATTTTGTTTGGCTTGTCGGTGAAGATGCCATGCGTTTTGTGCTACAAGATGAGCCTGACGCATTTGCTATGGCCCACGAGTTTTTATTGCCCATTGGCGGTGACACAGCGCTGATTGCCAGCGAAGAACCCGAGCACTTGCAGCGGCGTCGCTTGGTACAACCTGCTTTTCACAAAACCCGCCTAGAAGGTCTTTACGACCTCACCCAAAGCTATTACCAGCGTGAACTTGACCGCTGGCAGGTAGGTGAGGTTGTGAACCTCTACGAACGTATTCGCCCCGTGGTGCTAAGCGCCATTTGTGAGATGCTGTTAGGGCGGCAGTTGCTGAACCGTCACCCAAATTTAGTGCCAGACATAGGCACTATGATGACCTTTGCCAATTTACCGTTTTTGGCACAGCAGTTTAAGGTGTCAGTGCCGTTTACACCTTGGCAGAAGTTTATTGCGGCTAGACAGCGGGTTGATAAGCTCTTGTACGCTGAGATTAAGTCTCGTCAAACTAACCCTCAAGCTCCTCAGGTAGAGACATCCGACGTACTTGGCATGTTGATTGATGCGCAAGATGATACGGGGGCACGGTTAAGTGATAAAGAAATCCGTGACCAAGCCGTGAGTTTGGTATCGGCTGGGTTTGATACCACCAGTGCTGGGCTTACTTGGGTCGTGGCAAGTTTGCTCGAGCACCCCAACATTGCTACAGCTTTACAAGCAGAACTGGCAAGTTACCCAGACATGCCAAGTTTTACAGAATTACTGAGATTGCCGCTGCTCGAGAACATCCTCAAAGAAAGTTTGCGGCTCTACCCACCCGCACCGGCTGCCTTACGGCGGGTTGTGCGTGACACCACGTTTGCAGGCTATCCCCTTAAACGGGGTCAGCGTGTGGCACTATCTATTTATGCCACGCACCGCCAAGCAGATGTCTTTGACACCCCGCTGCAGTTTAAACCTGAGCGCTGGCAAAATATTAAGGTGAGTAAATTTGCTTACCTACCTTACGGATTTGGCGCACGTTATTGCATTGGCGCGGGGCTGGCTAGTCTTATGATCAAAACGGCACTGGTGATGCTTACGCAGCAGCTTGAATTAGCACCAGCGTACAGTCGGCTCGAGGAAACGGGCAACACCGTTCACCCTAAAGGCGGGCTACCCGTTCGGGTGATTCGCAAGCGTTCGCGTTGACGTTATCGTCAATAACCTCAACCAGCTCGAGTTACATCAAGAAAGTCAAATTTGAGACGGTAATGTTGCAATATCAAGCCATCGTCATAACCCCACATCAAGATCAAGGTAACAGATGTAATTAGGTCACCAAGAATGTCTCGTTCAGCTAAGACGGCATCAAACACATCTCATTGATACGACTTAACTATTCGGATGAGTTCGCAGCAACCTGCGCGTGCTTGTGCGCAAGACGGGCTTCAATAATCTCTTTTGCACCTGTTTGCCAGTCGATATCGGTAATGGCAAACACAACCGTGTCGCGCACATAGTTATTTTTCTGAATCATGTGGCGACGTAACGTACCTTCGTAAACAGCGCCTAAGCGTTTTATGGCTTCTTGGGATTGTACATTGCGGGCGTCTGTGTGAATCTGCACGCGCACAAAGTTCATGACCTCAAACACGTGTTTGAGCATCACATATTTACTTTCAATGTTCACGGCTGTACCTTGCATATCTGGGTGTAACCACGAATAGCCAAGCTCTAAATTGCGATAATCCCAAAGTATGTCGGCGTAGCGCGTCGTACCTACAATTTGCCCGCTGGGTTTGTAGATAATCACAAATGGGTAAGCGCTGCCTTTATCTTTGGTTGAAAAGGCTTTGTTAAAATAAGGCTCAACATAACGTTCGTGTGTTGGTGTTGAGGTGTATTGGAAGTAATCGGGGTAGGCAAAAGAAATCTCTAACAAAGCGGGAATGTGCTCACGGGTTAGCGGGATGAGCTTAACCACCTCACCCTCGAGCACCAGTGGATCAGAAATCATAGACTAGTTTACCGTGCTGGGTGAGCGGTATCAGCGAGGTCGCCACCTGCTACGTAGCGTGCTACAGTGTCAGCATCAACATTATGTTCGTAAAGCTCAATGTGGGTTCAAACTCCGCGTAGTTTAAGTTCATGTCAATAAAAGGAGCACAATAATGATGGACACAGGACCTCAACTGCCTATCGACGGACTTGTTAGCCTCGGTCTAGGCATTGTTATTTTGTTACTGGCCTTGGTTGGTTGCGCCCTGTGGTTTTAAATAGGTGTGGTTTTAAAGCCCTGTGGTTTTAAAGCCCTGTGGTTTTAGCTAGATGTAGTTTTAGGTAATTAGGACAATCGTTAACAGAAGATGCTAGCTTCGGCTAGCATTTTTGTATGAGTGTCTCGTTTCAATTGCAGTTGAAACCACGTTGACCAAGGGGACAGCACGTGTTAAATTTGACGCTGCAAGCAAACAATCTAGCGTCACCCAAGTTTTCCCGGTTGCCGTATCAGTACCTATGAATTAACTTGTATTGCATACGGATGACAATATATTTCCATCTTTGGCAGGTGCTATGACCTTACAATCCGCGCAACCTGATGCCGCTCAACGCCTAGCTGGGGTGGTTGTCCCAACGCTTACGCCTATGGACGCTCGAGGGGAATGCCTCGCTACCGCTGGGGTTGCTAGCCTCGCTGGAGAGCTTGTAGAAGCAGGGGTATCGGCGCTTTTTTTAGCTGGTACAACGGGCGAAAGTGCCTTACTTACCAGCGACGAGCTTAAATTGCTCACGCAAGAAACTGTGCAAGCTATTAGCGGTCACGTGCCTGTTGCTGTGCAGGTTGGCGCTAACAGTACGGCGGCAACACTAGCGCAAGCAGAACTTGCCTTAACTGCGGGTGCAGACATCATTGTGGCAGTTACACCGTATTACTTTGGACACAATGATGATGAGCTGTTTAAGCACTACTCGAGCCTCGCTCTCGCCTTATCTGGCACGCCCATTTATGTGTATTCCATCCCGTCGAGGGCAGGTAACACCATCAGCGCGTCCCTGGCAGCGCGTTTAGCTGAGGTGAGTAACATCGTCGGTATGAAAGATTCATCGGGTAGTGTGCCGTTGGTGCTAGAGTTGCTCGAGACACCTCTAGACATTCTAGTTGGTAACGACTTAGCTGCACTGGTGAGCTTGCGCGCGGGTGCAAAGGGGATTGTGTCTGGCCCGGCGAATGTATTCCCAGAACCTTATGTGGCGCTTTACAAGGCACAGCAAGCAGGTGATGCAGTCACAGCCCTAGCCATGCAAGACGCCATCGTTGCCATTTCCCATCATGTGGGTCACGGCGGTCGCATGGACGTTCTCAAAAGCCTTGCCGACTTGCGCTGGGGTGGTCTGGGCGGAATGCGTTTGCCACATCAAACGTTAGATTTAGACGAACGTGAACACATCGTTGATGCCCTCTACAGGACACTTGGGCAAACCTCACTGCCGACAAGTGCGTATAACTGGCTTATGTGAACGTGTTTGTTGCTAAGAAGATGATGTTCAAGATGAGGGGGTGACACTGCGACATCACAGCTCAACAATTATCAGTTGAAAGAGGTTTAGCTCGAGCCTCAAAATTAACCTCTTAGGAAATCATCAATGCTGTTGATGGGCTGAATTATGTTAAGAAGCTAAA
>JBCCOX010000132.1:0-9648 GCA_039025155.1 Deinococcota bacterium
ACAAAATCGTAAGCAGGATAGACCAGCTCAAGCTCGAGCAAGCGCATTGCTTCAGCTTCATAACGCTCAAATAGCTCGCGTTGTAAGCTGCTGTCAACATGGTCAAAGTTGTAGCTCGAGTGCTGCGCTTCAAACACTTGATACAAATCCCCTAAGCTATGCTCAGGACTATATTGCACGTCATAAACGTGTGCTGCAGCTTGTAAGTGCATGGCCAAGCGTGCTAGGCCGTAACTTAGTTTAACTGTCACAGGTTCTAGTGCCACACCACCAAGTTGCTGTAAATAAGTGATGCGGCTAATACTTAAGCCGTCTAACCAAACGTCCCACCCTAAGCCCCATGCACCTAAGTTGACAAGTTCCCAAGTGTCTTCAACAAAGCGCAAGTCGTGTGCCCGCAGGTCAATGTCAAGGGCTTTAAGTGAGTCTAAGTAGCGTGTTTGCACGTCTTGCACAGAGGGTTTTAATAAAACTTGGTATTGGAAATAGTGTTGTAAGCGGTAAGGGTTACTGCCGTAGCGGCCGTCACTAGGGCGTCTTGCGGTGGCAGCGTACGCAGCTTGCCAAGGGTTTGGCCCAAGCAATCTAAAAAATGTTTCTGGGTACAGTACACCAGTAGCTACTTCGCTGTCATAAGGTTGCAAGAGGGCACAGCCGTGAGCTTTCCAGTAAACATTTAAGCCTTGTAGCATGGTTTGGAAATCCATCATGACAGTCCCTACAAACACAGTCTGGTTGCTGGCGGCTGGAACGTCAGCGGGGTAGCTTTACACATGACGATACGTGATCAATAGCTTAGCACTAAGCTTGTATGAAGAGGTCGTGCGCAAGCCTAAATGTGTTCGATTTAGGCTGAGTTTAGGTATACCACGGTTGAACATGCTGTGGTTGAACATACTGCAAGAATCATCTGACTGCATTTGACGACACATACATCACCTTAATCTGTTAAGTAACCTGAGTTCGACGTTTCAAAAGTGAGTCAAAGTGTGTCTCTGACGTGTGCGATAAGATGATCATAAAAAGCATTGGAGTTCAGCTAAGCAATATTCAGGCTATATGAGCTTGCTTTTGCTGTAACTGAGGATTGAGTTGATACTGTGGTTTTGTAACATGCCTTCCTGACGTGAATGAACTCCAAACTCAGGTTAAACATCCCCTATTTGCAAATGCAGAATACAGATAGCGAGTGCGATTAAGGAAAACAGCCCTGAGCGGCAAGTATCATCTTGCAAAGATGGCAGCTTTGGCTAAAGGCATTTTGTGATTCACTCAGATTCCATTTTGAAACCTCATTATGGAAACACTTAAAACGCACTGTCTGTTAGCACTTAACTGTGTCATCGCACATGCTTGATCAACTTGTTTGAAGAACCTAACTGAACAACATGGGTTTGTTGATGAAGGCTCGCCTAAGGAGCAAACGTGAGACAGAAAGGTCGTGATGGTGTTGGTAAGGCGTTAATATAGGTGTAGGTAATCTGATAAGCAGGTACAGCTCATTATCCCAATTGCGCTGAGCGTGGAACATAGCACATGATGAGCACAGCCTAGTTAAAAGCATCCTGAGATGGTGGCGTACGTTGTTCAGCTTCTACCTGTTCAGCTTGCACTTGCTAAGGTAGTTGTACGGTTTACAAGACGTGTTGCATCAAAGGTCAACGCGGAAGCTTATAGATAATAAAGCTTCAAGCAAGTTGATGGTAGGCTTGTAAAAATCTCTATTGAAGTTGCTTAAAAAGCCTGTTAAGACGTGTACCAAATTAAATAAAATCTTTAAGGGTGGTTGGATTAAATATATAAATTATGCGTATAACCACACCTAGATTGGAAAACCTGAAAAGGCAAAATAGTATGATGAAACTCAATATCTTGCCATGCCGTATCTTAAGCCAATGCACTTTGAACCAATGTACTTCAAGCTAATGATGTGTGAACCCACTCTTGCTACGCGCTTTGCCACAACCGTAGCGGACAGTTATATACTAAATTATGATTCTTCCGAGGAGAGGAGCCAACATTGAATCGCTACGATGACCGTGCGCGACTGGTCTTTCACTTTGCTAGGGAAGAGGGCTCCAAACTAGGGCACGCCATGATTGGCCCCGAACACTTGCTTTTGGGTCTTATGCGTGAGGGCGGTACAGCAAGCCGCGTATTAAGCGAGTTCGGTGCAACGCTCGAGGGGCTGCGCCGTCAAGTGGAAGAAATGGTGGGCCGTGGTGACGGACTACCTCGCAACGAAACCGCTGCCATTACACCCCGAGCCCGCCGAGTGATGGAACTTGCCGGTAGTGAAGCCCGTAGCTTAGGCAGTAATGTCATTGCTACCGAGCATATTTTACTTGGCATTATCCGTGAAGGGGACGGCGTTGCTTACCGAATTTTGCAACAGCTCACCCGCGATGTTGACACTGTTCGTTGGCGTATTTTGGCAGCCGCTGACCCCAAAGGCCAAGCCGAAGCTGCCAATACCCCGTTTTTAGATGAATACGCGCGCGACCTCACTAAAGAGGCTCGTGAGGGTAAACTAGATCCCGTGATTGGCCGGGCGGAAGAAATTCGCCGGGTCATTCAAATTTTGTCCCGCCGCAATAAAAATAACCCTGTGCTTATTGGTGAACCGGGCGTGGGTAAAACCGCCATTGTTGAGGGCCTCGCACGAGCCATTACCGAAGGGCGCGTGCCGCCCAACTTGCGCAACGTGAGGGTACTCTCTATTGATTTGTCGAACATTGTGGCAGGTACTAAGTACCGAGGTGAGTTTGAAGAGCGCCTGCGGCAAATTATCGAAGAGCTGCGCAGTGCAAGGGTGATTGCTTTTATTGACGAGTTACACACGCTGGTGGGTGCAGGCGGGGCTGAAGGTACGCTGGACGCTGCCAATATCCTCAAACCACCGCTTTCACGTGGGGAAGTACAGGTGATTGGGGCCACCACCACGGGTGAGTACCACCGCTACATCGAAAAAGATGCTGCTTTGGAACGGCGCTTTCAACCGGTGATTGTGCTCGAGCCCACCCCCGAAGAAACCCTTGAAATTTTACACGGCCTGCGTGAACGTTACGAAAGCCATCATGGGGTCATTATCACCGAACAGCTTTTGGAGTTATCTGTTAAATATGGTGAGCGTAGTTTGCCGGGGCGTAACTTTCCAGATAAATCTATTGACCTTATTGATGAATCGGCGGCCCGAACCCGCCTCAACAAGTCATTAGGCTTTTTGGTTGAAGAAGCGGAAGACGGCACCCCTATTGTCAGCCGTGAAGACTTAGAAGCTGTCGTGAACTCATGGGGTGGCATCTATGTTGACGACCAAGACGAAGAAAAACTGAGCGATATTGAAAATGCCCTTAAAAAACGGGTGGTGGGTCAAGACAAAGCCATTATGGCCTTGTCTTCTGCGCTGCGGCGGGCGCGAGTAGGTCTCGGTGGGCGCACCCGCGTGTCAGCCTCATTTTTGTTTGTGGGGCCATCTGGGGTTGGTAAAACCTACCTTGCTAAGCAAGTTGCCATTGAGTTATTTGGCAGTGAGCGTGCGCTCGTGCGCTTAGACATGTCTGAATACCAAGAAGCTCACACGATTTCTAAGCTGATTGGTGCGCCACCGGGCTATGTTGGCTATGAACAAGGCGGGCGACTTACCGAAGCAGTGCGTCGTCAGCCGTTTTCGGTGGTGCTGCTAGATGAAATTGAAAAAGCCCACCCAGACATCTACAACACCTTTTTACAAGTGCTTGATGACGGCCGCCTCACCGACGGTCTAGGACGCACGGTAGACTTCCGCCGGGTGATCCTCATTATGACCAGTAACACAGGCTTTAACGATGCCGTTTCGATTGGGTTTCAAGAAGTTGCCCACGATATGCAGGGTCCGCTCAAACGCATTTTCTCTCCTGAGTTTTTAGACCGTCTGGATGAGGTGATTGCGTTTGATACTTTCTCACAAGAAAGTATTTTGCACATTACCAACCAAATGCTCGAGGAAATCCGTGAAGAACTGGCTAGCCGCGACGTTCAAGTGTCGTTTAGTAGTGAAGTCGCGCCTTACTTGGTTGACAAGATGCCCAAAACTATGAGCGCCCGTCCTATGCGGGCCGTGTTGCGCGAAAATATTGAAGACCCACTGTCCTTAGAACTGCTTGCTAATGGTAGCGACGAAGCCATTATCATCACTGTCGAAGACGATAACGTCACGTTTGCACGACCGGCTGTGCCGCTTGTTTAAGTATTTTAGGGTTTATAACGCTTAGAGTTGAGTATGTTGATAAAGAGCAGTCCTGCTAGGGGCTGCTTTTGCTATAGTGAACATGATTAGGTTAGCTGTAGTGCTGCACTCATCACAGTGACATTACGATGCCATTATTGGGTCGTCCTACTGGGGGGTAGGTTACATCAGTTAAATCTGATGACATAAATGAGTGCAGTTCGTAGGATACAGCGATCTACACATTTAAGGGGATCATTGGTAAATTAAGTAGCAACGCCACGAGTTAGTAATACATGTGTAACGTCTGATGGAATTTCCCCTTCGCTACTGACGACACATCAAGCGACTGGTTATCAGGCTGTAACAGGTGCTCTTGCAACTGCTAAAGATATTACATGTTGATGCTTATCGTGCTGCTACTTAATCTTGTTGATGCTTACTGAGTGCAACCTCAACGGTGTGTTTAGACTTTTTACCCTATGTTGGTTTCAACATACATAAGTTGCTATGAAATCTCTACAATAGCTCGATAGACACAGGTCACGTAGTCACCACGCTATCTGATACCCCGTCATAGTTTAGGAATCTCACTCTATGAGTAAAGTTACGACAACGTACATCTGCGATACCTGCGGCACTCAAGCGCCTATGGCAATGGGACGCTGTCCGGGCTGTGGCGCGTGGGGCACCATGCAAGCCCAAGTGAGTGCTAAATCCAGTAAGTCGTCTGGGCGTGGCGCGCGCAAAAGCAGTCTGGGCACGAGTGTAGTCACTGCCGACATTAGCACAACGCGCATGGCAGATGTGCCAGCAGTAGCGGTCATGCGGACGCCTTCGGGCATAAGTGAGGTGGATTTAGTCTTGGGCGGCGGCTGGGTAGCAGGTGCGTCCCTACTGATTGCGGGTGAACCCGGCATTGGCAAGTCAACGTTACTGTTGCAACTTGCTCACGAAGCCACGCTCGAAGGGCGAGATACGCTTTATGTGGCAGGTGAAGAGTCGCTCGAGCAAATCAGCTTGCGGGCAGAACGTTTAGGGGTGTCAGGAAATCTCACACTCACCCGTGAAACCAGTGCTTGGCAACTGGCTGAGTATTTGCGCGCCCACGCCCCGCCACTTGCGATTATCGACTCGATTCAAACCCTCACTAGTGACGACGACGGCATCCCCGGCAGCCTCACCCAAGTGCGTGACAGCACAGCATTGCTAAGTCAAGCTGCTAAAGACACTGGCACCACCTTAGTGCTCATCGGGCATATCACCAAACAAGGCAACATCGCTGGTCCCAAGGTTATTGAGCACATTGTGGATGCCACCTTGGCGCTCGAGGTTGCTAGCGATTACCGCGTACTGCGCAGCCTCAAAAACCGTTTTGGGGCCGCAGGTGAGGTGGGCGTGTTTGAAATGACTGCCCAAGGTATGAATGCAGTGGGTAATCCCTCACTGGCGTTTTTAGCTGAGCGCCCGAGGGGCGTGCCTGGCTCGGTTGTGGCCGCCTCCCTTGAAGGGCAACGCCCGCTCTTTTTAGAGGTTCAGGCCCTTGCTGCCAAATCGCCTTACAGCTCACCCCGGCGGATTGTGCAAGGACTCGAGCAGCGCCGGGTCGATGTTGTGCTGGCTGTGCTCGAGCGGCGCATTAACCTACCGCTCGAGGGGCTAGATGTTTACGTGAATGTAGCAGGCGGCTTGCGCCTTACCGATCCGGGTACAGACCTTGCTGTTGCAACGGCTGTCTACTCTGCGGTTACCAACCAAGCTGTTTCGGAAGGAACTGCTGTTGTGGGTGAGGTAGGACTTGCTGGCGAACTGCGCAGCGTACCGCAATTGGCGCGGCGTAGCAGTGAAGCAAGCCGTTGCGGGTTTGAGCGCGTCATTAGTCCTACAACCGGTCCTACAACAGGCCCTACAACCTCGGGGGGGCGTCATGTTAGCACGCTAGCAGATGCCCTCAAGGCTATCTGGGAGGTATAAACTGCAACTTCCACCATCATCACCACCACCCAATCAAAATTTGCGCCCGAGCGCAGCTTATCTTGTAGCTCAAGGTGTGCTTATTGTTGTGTTTGCGTTTTTGGGCTTTTGGTCGTCTAGCTGGTTAGTAACCCAAAATATTTTAGACGGCCCCATCAACATCATCTATGTAACTGCGCTAGGCATGCTTATGGGGTATCTAGTGAGTTTGCCAACCGCAAAGTGGTGGAGTGTCATTTGGCAGCACTTTGAACGGCGCGCGCGGCAAGTCCCGCCAGAAGCCATTTTGGCCGCCGGTGTAGGTATTACTGTGGCGTTGTTTATTACGGTGCTCTTAAATAGTTTGCTCGAGCAAATTCCCGGTTTTGCGTGGTATCATTCGCTGCTGATCACCGCTATTTTGGTCAGCGGCTCGTCGTGGTTTTTTGTCATTAACCGCCATCTTTTTGTGCGCCGAGGCAACACCATAAGTAGCGAGGTGAGCGCGCCCATGCGCTACCCAGCAGCAAAAATTATCGATACCTCAGCCATTATTGATGGGCGCATTGTAGACATTGCCTCAGCTAACTTTATTGATACGCCGCTGCTTATCCCCCGGTTCATTTTGGCTGAATTGCAAAACATCGCTGATGCTTCTGATACCTTGCGCCGCCGCAAAGGTAGGCGTGGGCTTGAAGTACTTGACAAACTTGCCGAGGTACGCGGCCTCAGTGTGGATATTATCGCTGATGACGTTGCCGACATTGAGGCGGTTGACGAAAAACTGGTGCGCCTCTGTCAGCGCCGTCAGGCTGACCTCATCACCACAGATTACAACCTCAACCGAGTGGCGTCGTTGCAGGGTATTAAAGTCTTAAACGTCAACCAACTCGCCAGTGCGCTCAAAGCCAACTTTTTGCCCGGCGAAAAATTGCTCTTGCACATTGTCAAAGAAGGGCGTGAAACTGGACAGGGACTTGCCTATTTAGAAGATGGCACCATGGTTGTAGTAGAAGATACCGCTGACAAACTTGGTGAAACAGTTAGTGCCGTGGTGACCAGTAACGTGCAAACCAACATCGGCAGAATGTTTTTTGCACGCCTTAGTGATGACGCCGAGTAGCCTTATGTGTGCCAGTGCAGGTTAGTGTGTGCCATCAGCACTTGACAAGCTTGCTGCAAATCTATATCTTATAGTTTGTCTGCGCAACATTTGCGTGACGAGTAAAAATTTGGGGCCTTAGCTCAGTTGGGAGAGCGCCTGCTTTGCAAGCAGGATGTCATCAGTTCGAGTCTGATAGGCTCCACCACAAAAATAGCGTCCTAGGCGCACCAAACCGGAGTAGCTTTTGGCTATTCCGGTTCTTTTTTGAGCTAGTGGCACCTACTGGGTTCTCATGCACGCCCTATCTAGCTGTCTTGAGCCGAGTCAACACCAAAGTTGCGAAGCTACCATATCCATATATGGACAAGCATTTACAGACCACTTATTTAGGTCTCGGCACTTTGGTGGGTCTTGGCACATTAGTACAGCAGTTCTTGCGGCGACCAAGATACTTGAGGTCTGTAACTCGCAAAGTGTTGACACCTATCTCACCCTTCATCTTCTAAACGATGTAAGGGATGAAGATACTCTTCCATATACCCGAAGCATCGCTTTGCCCTACTGTAAAGAAGTAGGTGAGGCTGTTTGCTTGCGTATGGCACGAGTTACATGAGCACCTCGGGCCAGCAACTCGTGTATGAAACAATCCTTAAGTACAAAGACACCTCGTTTGCCGATCGCTGGCTAGCTGACTATGAAAGTGGCATAACCAGCACGCCTAAAGTACCTGTTACTCCCCCACAACCTGTCCCAACGCCAGCCCCGCAGCTGCTGGAACCCCCTTGCTATTTAGATGCGCTTAAGCAAGCTCGTGAGCTTTTAGAACCTCGAAGGGTGAGTCTAGGAAACGCTTATCCAGCGGTGTTGGCACTCACTTGTGCCGCCTCGAGCACGGTCATCAGCCAGACGATGATGCTTCTTGTAATAGCTTCTACCTGTTTATGACCTATGCGACACTGGCAGTTTTGGCAGCTCGAGCCGTCGGACGCGATCTGCCCTACACCCGCCGCACCATTGAACGCTGGCTTAGTAGCACCGGTGTTCACGCCCACGCTGTTCGCAGTGTCATCGGTACACGGCTCTGGTACACCGATACCCTTATCAACTACATCACTGGTGAAAGCCAAGGCCCAGTCATCGGTGGTACCGTCTTCTGGGTTTTTTACGCCCACTAGATGGTCAGCAAGTTCGCGTTGAAGGGGATATTATGCGTCAACACTGGCGTGACCTCGAGCTCGATAGGCACGCCAGCAAAACCCACCACAACCGCGCCACACTATCGTCACTTACATACGGCTGATGTGAAATGAAAAACTAGAACTAGAAAGCTAAACTAAAGGGAGCGACCAAAGGTAAAAGGAGGCTCCCATGAGCAGTATAAAGCAATCAAGCGAGCACCTGGTGGATGTAGAGACGTTGTTTACAGTGGTGTACATGCTGGTGGATGATTGGTTTCTAGAGCATCCACGCAAACGTGTGGGACGAAAAGCTGTGTTTAGTGATAGCGAAGTGGTGAGTTTGATGTTGATGATAGACTTTCTACCTTTTGCTAGTGAGCGACAGTTTTTGGCTTACATAAGGGCAAATCATCTGGCACTGTACCCTGAGTTGTTGGATCAAAGTCAGTTTAATGTCAGGGCTCGGACCTTGCGCCCCTGGCTTGAGCAACTGAGGCAGCATTGGCAAAGCAAGCTGGTCGAGCACCTGCAAGCTTATGTGCTGCTTGACAGCAAGCCTGTACCCGTGCTGAGTTACAAACGCGACAAACGCCATAGTGACTTTCTAGGTAGTGCTGACTATGGCGTTTGTACCAGTCGTAGCATGAAGTACTTTGGCTACAAGCTAGTGCTCATCATCAGCTTGGACGGTGTGCCACTTTGCTATGACCTCGTACCTGCTAATACCGATGAACGCCGTGCCGCAGAAGAAGTCCTTAACATGTCACAAACAGCAGCATCCTAGGCGACAAAGGCTTTGTGGGAGCCGCTTGGCAGCAGCTACTTCAAGGAGATTTGGACATCACCATGCTGTGTCCCAAACGCAGCAATCAAACTCTGCCTTTTCCTACGTGCTTTACCTCACTCATCGATAGTTTGTGTCAGCGCATCGAAGGTGTCTTTAACGAGCTTACCAATCTAGGTAAAAACCTTGAGCGGCTCTTGGCTAAAACTGTTGTTGGTCTAGCTACCCGAGTTGTCTCGCTTATAGCTAGTCACACCTTAAAGCTTTTCCTAAGACGCTTCTTCAACATTGATGCTCAGTCCTTTTCGTATAACCAGCCTGATTGAGTCATTTCACATCAGCCGTACAGATGTCGGGATAGATAAATCGTCTAAAGACGTATCCAAGATTTTTGACTTAAGTATATGTACTTCCCTTCAAT
>JBCCOX010000133.1:0-9631 GCA_039025155.1 Deinococcota bacterium
AGCCGGGTTAAGCGGCTAAACACCCGCCCAATCGGTACCATACGTGAGCGGCTAATCTGTTGGCGCAAGTCTCTGGTAATACTTTGGATGGTGTCAACTTCGCCGCGCAGCCCGCGGTCAATGACATTAAACTGGTTTTGAATTTCGGTGATGTCTAGGGTCATCTCGCTGATGGTGCGCGCGAGGATGTTTAAGTCGTCGTAGGTGTCAAATTCAAGTTCGTCAAACAAACCACTGACCGAGGTTTTAAAGCTTTCGTCTGCGTAGCGCGCGGGTGTTGGGTCAGGTTGCGGGTTAGGTAGATGTCCGTTAGCTGGGTTAGCAAGTAGCTGAACAGGTGCTGGTGCAGCAACCGCCACCTGAGCACTTGCTTGTGCCATCATGGCTTCCCCTTCGGCACTAAAGCGCGGGTTAATGTAGCGTTCTTCAAAGTCCCCTGAAATCCTTAACATGCGCTCGTGACTGCCTGCAAGGAGTTTAATCGTGGTGTCGAGCTGGCTTAAGCGGCGCAGCAACCTCGAGCGGGCCATGACCATGTCCCCAGCTAAGTTCATCAGTGCATCTAGTTTGTCTAAACTCACCCGAATGGTTGCTGTTGTGGCGGGTTTGGGGGCAAGTTCAGGCTGATCTGTAGGCGCTTGAGGAGTATCAGCAGGTGTAGCGGCAACAGGGGGTTCAGTACCCAACAAGTTGGCAAGTTGTTGTTCGGTATCAAACAAAAGCACCTCGAGCCCAGCTCCTTCGCCCTCGGCACTGCGCAGCATCTGTTCTAACACCTGCATGCCACTCATCAGTGTGTCGTGGACTTCGCTGCTAAACGGCATGTCGTTTTCACGCACGGCGCTCATCAGTTCTTCAAGTTTGTGGGCAAAACTGCCCAAGTCCTCAAAGCCAACCATGTAGGCAGAGCCTTTGAGCGTGTGGGCAACGCGAAACAGTTGGGTGATAGTGTCGTTGTCAACGTTGTTGCCGGCGCGCACGTCTGCCTCAGCGACAATCAGTGCGTTGCGCATGGCGTCAATGTGTTCGCGTGCTTCGGGGGCAAAGTACTCCCAAACATCTTGATTTTCTTGGAAAAAGATGCGCAAATTGCTGCTGAGTTGGGCACTGCTGACCTGCGCGCTGTCAGCACCTTGGCCTTGTTTAAGCTCGTGGCCTAGGGTGCTTGCAAAGGCCACTTCGGCAGGTCCTAGCAGAGTGTCAATGCTGGTACTTTCGCCTTCAGCAGCTAGCAGCATGGCCTCGAGCACGTCAATACCTTGGCCGAGAAGCTCGGCTGTAGCTTCGTCGAGTGGGCGCTCGCCTTTGCGAACGAGGTCCATTAGGGCTTCAAGTTCTTTGGCAAAGTCCCCCATGCGCCGCAGGTCCACCATGTACGATGACCCTTTGATGGTATGCGCTGCCCGAAACAAGCTGGTTACGCTGGTGGCATCAGGGCGGCGTTCGTCAGCTTCACTTCTAGCTAGTGCCAAGCTGTCACGCATGATGGCGATGTTGTCAACAACCTCGAGCGGGAAGTATTCCCAAATGTCGTCATTAGCTTGCTGAAAGTTGCGCAGGGCTCGGCTAACAGCATGTTTATCGGTGTGTTTGTCGGCATCTTGAGCGGCACTGTCTGCACTGCCACCGTCTGCACTGCCACCGTCTGCACTGCCACCGTCTGCACTGCTGCCGTCTTGGCTTGGGCTGGGTTTGCCCAAGCGCGCTGCTAGTAAGGTTTGCAGTTCAGGCAGGTCTTGCTCGAGCCGGTTAGGTAAGCCCTCAGCAGCAGCCAACATGGCTTCTAAGGTGTTGGTACCGCGCCGTAACAAGGCAATCACGGCATCATCTAGGGGAATTTTAGCTTCGCGCACCAAATCCATAAGGTCTTCGAGTTCGTGGGCAAAGTCACCCATCATGCCAAAGTCCACCATGTAAGCAGAGCCTTTGAGCGTGTGAGCAGCTCTAAACAAGGCCGTAACGCTGGTTGAGCCCCCCTGCCGTTCACGTGGATCGCTCAGGTTATCTAGGGACTCGCGCATTGCGGCAATATGTTCGCCAGCTTCAAGCGGAAAGTATTCCCAGATGTCTAGGTTGGCGTCTTTAAACGCAACTGCTTGAGCGCTGAGGCTTTGCCCGCTGTCACCTTCGAGTTGCTCAGCTTCGTCGGGCGGGCGTAAAAATGCTTCGGGGTGGCGCTTAAGTAAGTTACTAAGTAACTCTGTGCCACCCATATGAGCTAGCTCGAGCCCCAAATTAGGTTCGCGGCCGTCCCGCGCTAGGTGCTCGAGTGCGCTGTGCAAGCACACGCCTACCTGTTCTAAAAACTGGGCAACTTCAGCTTGTGCTTCGTCTGGGATGGCATTAGTCAGAATGCGTTCGACCATCTCTGCCAGTTGTGAAATTTGTGTGTAGCCGTACAGCGCGGCTGTGCCTTTAATGCGGTGGCTTACAACTCGCAAGTCTTTAAGATTATCTTCTTGAAAACAATCTGCCAAGCTCAAGGTAGCTTGGTCATAACTGCCGAGGGCCTCCCAGCCGTCAATCAAAAAGTTCTCGAGCAGTTCGTCGTTTGCACTGCTGTTATTGATGTTGGACATGGTCATACTGACCTCACCTTGTTGTTTGTTAAGAGCTTAGAGATAGTGAGGCTGTGGGCTCGAGCGTTACACCTGAGTGACGCTTGCCTAAGTTGATGTTGCGCTAGTTGATGTTGCGCTAGAAGCCTAATTGCATACGATATTAGCCCTGCTGAGTTTGTACACATATCGTTGCTGCCTGTGTTGGACAAAGCTAGAAAATACATCGCAGTGAGTAAGGCTCCTTTCAAGGGGTGGCTCGAGGTCATTCATCGAACATTTTAAAATTAAACTAGATATTGCGGGATGTAATTATATTTGCATTATTAAAATATAAGTTTTTTGTTCACATTTGAATTAAAGTTTTTGTTAGGCTGCATATCATTAGCAGTTGTACTAGATGCTGTTACGGACGACTAATGTTGAATGGTGATATTAAAAAAGCAAGAAGGGCGAAGGGAGGACAGGGAGATGTCATCAGATACGTCTTATACTCACGCTAACCGCTTGTATCACGACATCGTCAGGTTGTTATCGTCATTCATTGAAGAGCTATGTTACGAAAACGTGATGACAGCACCTCGTGAACCTGCTGATCGTAGGTAGTGTGTGACCAAAAAGGTTATATGTTGGTAAGGAAGATTGGCGAGGTCAATCTTACAACCTCGCCAACGGTCACAAACTTAAGCCAATCTAAAGCGGGATAAGCTCTCGGTAAGCTGTTGTGACAAGCGCAGCAGTTCCTCAGACGCTTCCCGTCCTTGGCGTACTTTGTTTTGAGAGCCGTCTGAAATGGATTTAATAGATTGCACGGCAGTATCCACCGACTCAACCCGGTCCACTTGCTCTTGGGTGGCTTGCGAGATAACTTGGGCAAGTTGCGAAGACTGCTTGGCAATCTCTGAAATTTCACGCAAGCGTTCCCCTGCTTCGTTGGCAACGCGGTAGCCGGTTTCCACTTGGTTAGTACCAGCTTCCACCATGATGACCACCTCTTGCACCTCGGACTGCACGTTTTTAATGAGCCCAGCAATCCTTTGGGTTGCCATCGCCGAGTCTTCTGCTAGTTTACGCACTTCGTCTGCCACAATGGCAAAGCGCCCGCCCGCTTCACCAGCACCGGCTGCCTCAATGGCTGCGTTAAGTGCAAGCAAGTTGGTTTGAGACGAAATGTGTGAAATGGTCTCAACAATTTCAGAAATTTCCAGCGAGCGGTCACCCAAGGTCTTAACGCGCTTGGCAATCGACTGCACTTCGCGCCGAATCCCTTGCATCCCCGTGAGGGTGTTGTTCACCGCGTCTTGCCCTTGTTGCGAGGCTTGCAGCGCTTGGCGGGCGGCTTGGGCAGAGGCTTCTGCGTTGTCTGCCATGCGGCGAATGGAGCTAGTGACCTCATTTACCGAGCGCGATACGTTACTTGCCTCGCTGGTTTGCTGTTCGCTACTTTCAGCAATGTCTTCGGTAATTTGAATCATGCCACTTGCGCCTTGGTTAACTGAGCCAGCTGCACGTTGCACGTCCATAAGTAAGTAGCTAATTTCTTCAATCACCAAGTTGATGGCGTCTACCACATTCCCCAGCACATCTTCGGTGACGCGCCCGCGCTTGGTTAAATCGCCATCAGCAATGTCCATAGCTACATTGAGAAACTCGCTCACGTTGGTTTGCAAAGCTTCTCGTTCTTGCCGCTCCACGTCGCGTTCTTCTTGGGTTTGCACCAGCCCTCTAAGCTGCAGGATAGTGTCGTTAAAACTGCGCCCCAAAAAGCCAAGTTCGTCTTTGGTGGTGATGCTCGCCAGTTGCGTTAAGTCGCCGCGCCCGACCCGGTCAGACAGTTCAACCAACCTGTCAACTGGCTCAACCAAGCGCTGGGCAAAGAAAATCCCTGAAATAATGGCAACAATCCCCGCGATGATACAAAATGTGGCGAGCTGAAAGCCAGCCCGGTTGGCAGCTGCAGTAATCGCAGCTTGGTCCATCCCGACTCGAATAGTACCTAGGTTGCCTGCTAACACAGGCGCAGCAATGTCATAAAAAGCACCGCGTTTAACCTCGTTACTAAACTCTAGCTCACGTACCAAGGTTTCATCGCTGCTGGCGAGTTCGTCCATGCTAGGACTTGCATCAATAATTTCTTGAGGCACAAAGGGTGAAAAGGTATGCGCGTAAATGGCCCCGCTGGCGTCTTGAGCGAGGATATAGCCCACACCGTCAACATCTGCAAATTGATCAATGACTGCTTGGACGATCGCGCTATCGTGGGCCACAATTACGTCAACAGCACTAGCAGCTAAGGTGCTAGCAATCGTTTCGCCTTTAGAAATAACCTCCCCACTGAGGTTGCTATCAATACTTGCTGACGTGACAAAAAAGCTAATTGCCACAAAACTAAGTGTGAGGACGGCGATAAAGACCAACAACTTGCTACGAATCCCAAAGGGTACAATGGTGCGGGTAACCCCAGTGCGCGGATTGACAATCGTGCGAAACGACCCCTTGTGAATGCTGTCGCGCAGGGGAATTACATCTGTTTGAGTTGTTTGAGTGTCAGCCTGGCTGCTGGTGACTTCCGTATAAGCAGCCGCGTCCGCTTGACTTGCGCTAGCAGCGCTACTAGCAGGAGTGGGCGATTGCAAGTGACTTACATCTACCAGATCAAACCCATCCGAGGCAGCAGGTGCTGCTTGGGACGACTTAGCTTGGGCTGTATGACCCGGCTGATCGATCAGCAAACTTTCACTTAACAACGTTTCTGTGTCTAGGACATCATCTTGAACATCTGGGAAATCTGCCACGCTACCTCCTCTAACTACTGAGCGCGCTAACGATGCCCTCGAGCGCTTCCCAGCTATTGCCCGCAATACTAGTATAATAGATTTGTTTAAGTCCCTGACGGTCACCATCTGCAAAGCTCACGGGGGCGTTAATACCTAGGTCAAGTTCAGCTAAGCTAGCTAGGCTTTGGTCAAAGCGGGGCCGACTTAACTCTGGCCCTGCTAGCCGCAAGCCCGCAACGAGCACACGGGTGTTAATGCTGCCCTCGAGCCCACTACTTGCAAGCCGCGGACTATAGTCTGCACGGCTTCCGGTGGGTGCTTCTGGGTTCCACTTGGTCATGAGCTGATGGTACAAATTTACGCCCGGCCAATTACGATTGCGAAAGTAGGGTAGTACCTGACTGCTGTACACAGCACGGGTGTACAAGCCTGCAACTACACCACGGGCATTTTCAAGGTCAATAAGGTCTTGTGGCGTGCTATCACTTAAAGATGTACCTGCAATGGGGACATCCCAATCGCTATCTCTGGCAGCAGCTACAAAGTATTGAAAGGTCTGTGGGTCGGTACTACAAATAACGCTATCGCAATTGTTACTGCGCAAATACCGTACAGCAGCGCTTGTTTCGTCTCGCAGGGCGCTTATGGCAAGTTCTTGTGATGAAACTTGGTCATCTGCCCGGCCTGTGCGCCCAATAACGCCTTGAGCTTGGTCAGTAAGAGCTGCATTGTGGGTTGCTTCAGCGGTGATGGTAGCGTCTTTAGCAGCAAGGGCTCGAGCTACCCCTGCTTGTCCAACACGCCCGCCAGCATCTGCAGTGTAAAACAGCCCAATGTTTCTGCGCCCGGCATCCCAAGAATTATTGGCGAGCTGTGCTGTTTCTTGTAAGGTAGATGCACGTACGTTGTAAACCTGTTCGACATAGGGTAAGCGGCGTTGAATCAGCGCGCCACTTAAGTTGCCCACCATGCGCAAGTTGGCATCTCGGTAGGTGTGGACAACAGGTAGCACTCTGGCGACGGTTTCGTCTCCTACGTAGTTGGCAAGGCAAAACGCCTGCTCAACCTCGAGCAGCCGGAAGGTGTTGCTAATTGCAACATTAGGAACACCGCTATCATCTAGGGCAATAAGTTGTAAACGTTTACCGTGAATGCCGCCTTGCTCATTGACTTCCTCGAGCACGGCCCTACTACCTCGGTAGTACTCAATACTAGCACCTGCCCGTGGGCTGCTAAAGTCCCCACTCATGCCGATGACCAAGTTGTCACCATCTACACCTGTGCCAATATCGCTGGCTAAATTTACTTGGGCCCCTGCGCGGCTGCCAAACACCAGCGGCGAAAGGCTGGTACTTGCTGCAGCGCGTGTGGCCAGCTTCAAAAAGCGGCGTCTTGTAAGGGTCTTCACCTTCTTCCTCCTATAGCTTGGGAAGCTGCAAAATAGTGTCTTGAAGTTGCCACTAGACCACCTCGAGCCGCTGGCTTAGCGTGCTTACTAACTCTGGAACGTTAATGAGAAGGGCCGTTTGCTGGTCATCAAAGGGAACTTGCCCAATGACAAAACGCTTGAGCACACTGGGTACTTTGGCAGGCGTAATATCTTTAGGAAGTCCTACAAAGCCCAATACACGCTCTGTTGCCAAAGCAAACTCGTACTGTTGGTGGTGAATAATAACGGCTTTGCTTAACGCAGATGCGTCCACACTGCTCGCAGCAGGCGTACCGCCACCTGTGCGGGTAAACAGTTCATAAACGTCTAGCAGTGGCACAATACGCCCTTGAATATAAATAAGCCCCAAAAAATCGCTGCGGGTACGCGGTAGCGGCGTATACCCTTCAATTTCCACAACCTGTTTTGTGTAGACAACCTCTATAGCGGCACGAAAGTCGCTCGAGCCAAAAAAACAAGCGCGCGCAGACAGGTTGGTACTTGCTAGCGCCATCTTCTATATCCTCTAAAGCAGCTTATCTACAGCCTCGAGCACCCGCTCTGGGGTGTAAGGCTTCACAATATAGTCGGACGCACCTTGGCGTTTTCCCCACAAAATATCACTTTCTTCACCCTTGGAACTCACCACAATGACTGGCATATCTTTGCTAGCTGGATCGCGCCGGACTTTGCGTAAAATCTCGTAGCCGTTGCGTTGGGGCATAACGATGTCGAGCATTAGCAAATCTGGTTGTTCGCTAGCGAGCATCTCTTCGGCACCTTCACCATTTAAGCATGTCACCACGTTGTGGTTAGCTTGTTTGAGGATACTCTCCATCATTTTGAGGTCGGCGGGTGCGTCGTCAACGAGCATAATTTTGGACATACTAGACCCTCTTTTCAAACAGATGTAACAGCTTTCAGATGTAACACCTTTCAACTAGTATTACTCTTAAAATAGTACTACTTCTTAACCAGAACTACTTCAACACTAAACCGATCACTTGGACAAGCTAAGCTCGAGGCAGACAAGCTGCATCTTAGGTACTGCATCTTAGGCGTTGCATCTTAGGCGCTGCATTCTAGGCAACGTCATCAACATCGTAGCAGGCACTATTTGATAACGGTTGCATATATGCCGCCGAGGACACTCAACTACGAGCAAGCATCAATCTAAGTCTCAATCTATATCAATCTGGTCGCGTTGCTTTAAGGCTTTAAGCAGATCGTCACCAGCGTCAGATAACCAACCTTAACTACCTTGTTGTAACTGCCTTGTTGTAACTGCCTTGTTGTACCAGCAACTACCTTGTCTAGCACACTCACTAGCTTATTGTGACAGCAACTACCTTCTAACACCATGCCGCAGACTCAAATATCTCAACTTGCTAGGTTAGGGACATAGTTCACAGTTCACATAGCATCCACATGTGCATCCTGCACTCAGCGCTTAACAACATGCCCATGACTATTAGTATGACAGCCCAGAAACTACGATGAGCATGGTAAATCTCACTATACACCATGATGCCTGCAACGCGCTTTAACTATCTCATGAACGTGTCCACATCACGGTAGCTGTTCAATGTTAAATTTTTTAGGTTCTGTTAGTGACGTTCTAAAAGCCTTGAAACCTAACATGCTACCCAGAGCCGATGATCTTTAAGAATGTTATAAATTATGTCGTCACAGACGTGTATCAATTCAAATAACAAGCACGTGATAAAAGGGTATATCCCAATGATGCTGCTCATGACCTGATGTTGTGATGGTAGTGTCCATCGTTACCTGATTCATCGTATCTAAATAATCGTGTCTAAATATGAGGTGATGTGATGTTCCCATCCCCCCATACAACCTTAGTAACTTGTCACAACACCGCGTACAATCACATAAGTATCCTCATAGATGTATTGCATCACCCTACAAATTGTGTCTTTATTGAACAGTAATAGTGTCGTAGTTTAGTGATAATCCCATTAGATGTGTCAACCAGCCCTTGGCGACACAATTGACTTTTATTGCGCTCACATGATAGACCGTAGGGACAACCCACAACGATTTGAGGAGGAAGGCATGTCCGAGCGCATTGAGTCGGTCTTGCAAGAAGCACGTCGTTTTGCACCCCCAGAACCCTTTCGTAACGAGGCTAAACTGAAGAGTCTCGAGGAATATCAACAACTCTACGAACAATCCTTAAATGACCCTGATACATTCTGGGGCAATGTTGCCAGCGAACTGCACTGGTTTAAGCCATGGGACAAAGTAATGGAGTGGGACGAACCCTTTGTGAAGTGGTTTGTCGGCGGGCAAACGAACCTTGCTTACAACTGCATTGACCGTCACCTAGACTCGTGGCGGCGTAACAAAGCAGCCATTATTTGGGAAGGTGAACCGGGCGACCAGCGGGTACTCACCTATCAAGACTTGCACCGTGAAGTGTCTAAGTTTGCCAATGTGCTCAAAAAGCGCGGCGTTGGTAAAGGTGACCGCGTTGCCATCTACATGCCGATGATTCCCGAAGCGGCCATCGCCATGTTAGCCTGTGCCCGCATTGGTGCGCCGCATTCGGTGGTGTTTGGGGGGTTTAGCGCGCAAGCCCTCGCTGACCGCATTAACGATGCAGACGCCAAGCTCGTCATCACTGCAGATGGCGGCTACAGACGCGGTAGTGTGTTCCCGCTTAAACCTCAAGTCGATGATGCCCTCAAAGCTTGCCCCGGCGTAAGTAACGTAATTGTGGTGAGGCGTGGCGACAACGACATCCACATGGAAGCCGGGCGCGACCACTGGTATCACGAACTGATGCAGTTTGCCTCGACAGATTGCCCAGCAGAACCTATGGACGCTGAAGACCCCTTGTTCAT
>JBCCOX010000134.1:0-9620 GCA_039025155.1 Deinococcota bacterium
CCAAAGGCATTCGTTTGGCCCTAGAAGCGTGTAACCGCTACGAAACCTACATGTACAACTCACTTGCAGATACGCGCGCAGCGGTGCTAGCCGTTGGTAGTGACAACCTCAAACTACACGCAGACACTTATCATATGAACATTGAAGAAGAGGGCTTCTACAAACCCATCATCGAAACGGCGGATGTGCTCGACTACATTCACATGAGTGAAAGCCACCGGGGCTACGTAGGCAGTGGCACTGTCAACTGGGACGATGCCTGGCGAGCTCTTGGTGAGATTAACTTTTCGGGGTCGCTGGTGCTCGAGTCCTTTGCAGCTATTAACCCAGCTCTAGCAGCCGCAACTTGCTTGTGGCGACCACCCAATGAACCCTCTGAAAAAATTGCTGAAGATGGTTTAGCCTTTCTCAAAGCGGGCGCACAAAAACATGGGCTGATGTGATGCTCTTTTCTGAGCATAAAATCTTCGCCAATTAGTGCGCTGAGGTTACTATTGAAGGTAATCTTAGTCATTGTTTACTAACGATTACCCAAGCCGACTACTTTCTTGCACAGCTACACGGATTAACCTTATATTTGGACCGCCACTCGTTAGGCCTTTCTTTGTAAGAATTTTGTAAAGAGGACGCTGACTAAAACTCATAACGTGTGGACATTGATGCGATGTTTGCTCGAGATTCACACCGCTTCGCTAGGCGACATCGCAGTAAACATTACGATGGATACCACCGAGTAAGTGCAGTGAACGAGTACGTAAACAAAAGGACAGGTTTTTAATCCCTTGTGATCTACTGTGCAACATGTATGCAACTTGAACAAGCAGTAAAGCAGTACCAGATAAACCATGGGTGGGCACGAGCTGTTTTGAAATGGCTCATCATGACTTGGATGTTGGTAGGGTGGACTGGCTTAGCGAGCCAAGTTGATCCAGCTAATGAACCTGTGCCCGTGGCTGAGCGGGGTGTACTCGACTTGCGCAACTGGGACTTTGATCAAGGTGCAGCGCCCCTCTACGGGGAATTGGGCTTTAGCTGGCAAGCCTTACTCTCTACCACCGAAGCGACGGATACCTACTTGGTAGGTACTTGGGAAGGCGGCTTTCCCGGGACAGACTACGGCTATGCAACGTATCGTTTTACCTTGTTGCTACCCGATAATGTCGATAGTTACGGCCTCGAAATCGACACTATACCCGGGGCATACCGTTTGTGGATCAACGGTCGGGAACGTAACGGTACAGGTACGGTGGGCACGACTCGAGCCACGACCAGCCCGCAGTGGCTTCCCCAGACGGTCATCTTTGGTGCTTCTCAAGGACGTGCAGAGATAACCATGCAGCTCGCCAATTTCCGCTATCCAGTGACCTGGTTGTCATCATTAGAAGGTGGCTATGTCATCGGTATTGGTACGGCTGAACACCTTGTGAGTAGGCAGCAGCACCAACTTCTTCAGGAAGTTTTTGTTGTGATTGTACTTTTGGTCGTTGCTGTTTATCACCTACTGCTACTAGCTGTGCGCAGCCAAGACAAATTGAGTTCATTCTGGCTCGGTATTTTGTGCTTGGCAGTAGCATTCAGTGACATCGTTAACGGACACAACATCGCTGCACTCATATTTCCAGGATGGTCGTTTGAGACGCTCATACGACTAGAGATAATGGCAGACATGTCCGTAGCGGTGTGGAGCTTGCTGTATCTATCAGGGCTTTTTCCTGAATTTCGTGGGGTGTGGATGTGGGGCTTTGTCAGTGTGTTTAGCCTGCTCATGGTGCCTGTGTCGCTCCTACCTATCTATACTATTGAAGAAAATCTATACGTCTTGGCATGGCTGGGGCTAGCGGTCATCGGTTACGTTTTGGTGGGTAGTGTGCGTGCATTTCACATGCGCCGTGAGAGTATAAATGGGTTGCTATTAGGTATCACGATTGTAACAACAACGGTATCTTTAGATCTGCTAACCGTGCTGGGCGTGGTCTATGTAGGTGATGGGCTTATATCTTACGGGTTTATGGGATTTGTATTTATACAAGCGTCGCTTCTTGCAAGGCGCAGTGCAAACGCCTACAAACGCACCCAACAAGCTTATGAAGATTCTATTCACGTTTTAGGGCTTGCTCTAGAACACCGTGATGATGAAACCAAAGGTCACACTGATCGGGTCACGGACTTGGCGCTACGTGTAGCTCACGAAATGGGCTTAGATAATGACGCTCGAGACGCTTTGCGACGTGGTGCCTACTTGCATGACATTGGCAAAATTGCCATTCCAGATGCCATCTTGCGCAAACCTGGTCAACTTAGCGCTGAAGAATGGCAACTCATGCGTAACCATACCGTCATTGGCAATCACTTTGTTGCCCAGTTGTCGTTTTTACCGCAAGGTGCTAGGGATGTCGTGTTGTATCACCATGAAAAGTATGATGGCCGAGGCTATCCAGCGCAGTTAGCCGGCGAAGACATTCCCCTGCTAGCCCGTATCTTTACCGTCGTTGACGTCTATGACGCGCTTACCAGCAAACGCCCTTACAAGCCAGCGTGGACGCACGAACGCGCCCTCGCTGAAATTCGCTGCGGCGCAGGTGACCACTTTGATCCAGATGTAGTTGCGGCATTTGTACGTATTTTTTGATGCGCATCTTTTGAAATGTGAGTCATCCCACTAGCTTAAGATGTCACCTGTAGTGGTGAGAAGAGTTCACAGATGTGCAAACTTGCAGAACGTCTTATACGAAATCCGCTTATATCTCGAATAATGCCTAAAGGCATCATCTCGTCCAGCGCGGGTTTCGTAGTGTATCTTACCTGCTCTGGCAGGGGTTGATCCCTTCGGGAATCAACCGGATTTGGTATTACACCCACTTCAATTCAACCACCTTTTTGAATCCCTATGAACTTTGTAGGCAGATTTAGCACAACACATCCTAAAAATTCTAGGGTCTGTGAACTACACAGCAGTATCATGAAGATGGTATTCTTCGTGAGGGACGTTACTTTTGAGTACTTTTTTGATTTGGCGGAGCTCGAGTAAGAGTTTTGTAAGAGTAGGTTTGCTAAGCTCTTTTAGGTTTGGCGAGGTTAGCTTGACTGACCTCAGTTTGCGTCATTAGATTTACGGTTTTACGGTTTAGATTGGAAACTGGCGTTAACTCGAGCTGTTGTGTTTGAACTTGCCCTGAGCAGTATGACTCGTAACGCGCACATACTGCAGTACAACATCATCACAGCACCTTTTGCAGCCTGCCTGAACACCATTATTTAATGCAACGGGTTACTTTTTAACCTCAGTTGTGCAGCGGCTCGAGGCTTATCCACAAACAGCTTTAGCTATGACATGGGTGTGTCGTCATGTTGTGTCGTGACCACGTCCAGCTCGAGCACAAGGATGTCTGTGGTGTTTAGCCACCTTTCCATAAGTACCTAAAACCAGCAACATAATCAAGAACGCGCCAGCCGAACATTACATCACCATAGTGTTTCCAGCCGCAAGTGTCACGCAGTAAGTGTTAGGTCGTAAGTGTCAGGTCGTAAGTACCAAGCTAGCCAAGTTGCAGCCAAGGTGTCGGGGAAACGCTACAGGAAGGCACGCTTCTCATGATGAAACCAGATGTGCAAGCGCTAACAAACGGTGTTCGTTCCAAACAACAGTCGCCCAGTTTTTTGCAGGGAGAAGGTTCAGAAGATGAACAACAACACTATGCCCATCTTCTTGTACAGCTTATGAACAAGGTGTTGCAAGCTGATACCCTAAGCGAGGCAATTCAACCCATTTTGGACGCTTTTGTAGACCACAGCACAGCTCAAGGTGCGTTCTACCTCAAAGCAGATAGCTTACTCACAGACACCTTGCAACTAGCTGGCAATAGGCCTCTGGTTGCAGAAAAATTTAGCGTGTGGGACAGTGTCGGGCGCTTGCCTCAGGGTGCGGGCATACGCGACGTGCTCGACCGCGGACTCGCCGCGCAAGACAACTTCATGACAGCACTACAACGTTGTGTGCCCATACTTATTGTGAATGACACCACAGCAGATACCAGCACCAGCGCGTTTGTTCCCTTGGGGATTGGCAGCTTGGCTGCCGCGCCAGTCTATAGCGACACGCAACTAGCTATGGGGGTCTTTGTGGTTTACCGCGAGCAGGCACAGCCTTGGACGACTTGGGAACGGGCGCTTTTTCGAGCAGTGAGTATGACGCCCGTAGCACTTGCTGCTAGGTTTGTTGATCAAGAACACATCAAACAAACTTATGAAGACGCTATTCACGCGCTAGGCTTAGTGCTCGAGTACCGCGATGACGACACCAAAGGCCACACGGATCGTGTCACTGAGTTGTGCTTACGCATTGCCGACGCACTCATGCTCGACGACAACGCTTGTGACGCCCTACGGCGCGGTGCGTACTTGCACGACATTGGCAAAATTGCAATTCCAGACGCTATTTTACGCAAACCCGGTAACCTAAACGAGGCTGAATGGGTCTTGATGCGCACACACACGATGATTGGCTATGAGTTTGTTCAGAACCTTAGTTTTTTGCCTCAAGCTGCCCGTGATGTTGTGCTGTATCATCACGAAAAATATGATGGTACGGGCTACCCGCACGGACTCAGCGGGCAAGACATCCCTTTACTCGCCCGTATTTTTGCAGTTGCTGATGTCTACGACGCACTCATTAGCCTGCGTCCTTACAAAGCTGCTTGGCAACACGATGACGCAATGGGCGAAATTCGCAAGATGTCCGGCACGCATTTTGATCCTGAGGTTGTCACGGTATTTGAGACGTTATTTTAAGCGCCTCATTACATTATACCAAATCCGGTTGATTCCTTCGGGAATCAACCCCTGCCAGAGCAGGTAAGATAAGCTACGAAATCCGCGCTGGGCGAGAGGATGCCTTTAGGCATCATTCGAGATATAAGCGGATTTCGTATTATAGCGTTAACCGCAAGTATGGAGCTAGCCTCAATTTGATCAAGCAGCGCAAATACCCATCCATCCACTCAGCTCATAGCTCAATGTTTATGGATGTCGCTATAAACCCTCTGCGTAGAGGGTTAATTTAATGACGTTGATTGCGAGGGTAGGGTATCCGCAGTTTGACTGGTTTCCCTAAAAAAATCTACGACAGCTTTGGCGGCACTTTCGCCAACACCGGGTATGCCCGCGAGTACGTCAAGGTCAGCTTGTTTGAGTTCATCGATGCTAGAAAAGTGCTCGAGCAGCGCATCACGCCTCTTAGGGCCAATTCCGGGAACATCGTCCAAAATGCTTTTGGTCATCGCCTCACCACGTTGTTTACGGTTAAAGCCAACGGCGGTGCGGTGGGCTTCATCGCGCACGTTGATAAGTAAACGCAGCGCCGGGTGCGTTTCAGGGACCACAATGTCGTCTGCTCCTTCACGGATAATTGTCTCGTAGCGTTTGGCAAGCCCAAGCATGGGCAAGTCTAAATCAGCATCTTTCAAAGCCCGTCTGGCAGCACTTAATTGCCCTTTGCCACCATCAATCAACAGTAGGTCGGGCATAGGCATGTTATCTGCTAGTGAGCCCGTAAAACGGCGGTAAACTGCTTGGTGCATGGAAAAAAAGTCATCTGGCTTGGTGAGGCCGCGAATGCGCATCTTGCGGTATTCCGACTTGCGCGAGCGCCCACCTTCAAAGACCACAATGCTGGCCACTGTGTGCGTGCCCATGAGGTTACTGATGTCAAAGCCTTCAATACGGTAAGGGGCGTTCTCGAGCCCAGCAAGGCGCTGTAACTCGCTGACGCCGGGTGCTTCGCCGCGTTTCTCGAGCAGGGCCAGTTCCGCATCTAAGCCATTTTTAGCATTGCGGGCAGCCAGTCCCATGAGATCAAGTTTGTCACCGCGTTTGGGCGTGCGCACTTCTACATTGCGGCCAGCCCGCTCACTGAGCACGTGTTGCCAAAAGCCTAAGTCTAGGTCACTTTCAGGCACTAAAATTAAGGGCGGCACGTGGGTGGCTAGTCCGTAATAGTTGCCCATAAAACGCTCTAAAATTTCGCCGCTAGTGGCTTCTTCGGCATTGGTTAAAAAGCGTTTGTCACGCCCGACGACCCGCCCACGCCGCATCTGAAAAAGCTGGGTCATGGCGTAATTGCCCGCTTGAGAGGTTCCCAAAAAGTCGAGGTCGGCGTCACTGTGTTGGGTTACGTCACTGTCATAGCCGGTTAAGCGTTTAAGGGCATCTAATCTATCGCGGTAGGTTTTAGCTAGTTCAAAGTCCATACGCTGGGCGGCCGCTTTCATGTCGGTTTCTAACATGGTGACGGTGTCTTCCACCCGGCCTTCCAAGAACGCTCGCACTTGCGCCACAATCTGCGCGTAGTTATCTTGAGAAATATCGCCGATACAAGGCGCTGAGCAGCGCCCCATGTGATACCGCAAGCAAGGTTTTTTGCGTTTTTTCATGGGTAAACCGCTGTTTTTACGCAGTGGGAAAATGGTAGCAATCAGATCAAGGACGCGCCGCACGGAACCCGCGCTGGGGTAAGGTCCAAAATACGTACCGCCATCCTGAATCACCCTACGGGTAAAGATAAGCATGGGGAAGGCTTCATTCGTTAGTTTTAAAAATGGATAGTTAGTATCATCTTTAAGTAAGACATTAAAGTGAGGCTTGTAACGCTTTATTAAGTTAGATTCTAAAATGAGGGCTTCGGTTTCGTTTTTGGTGGTGATGAACTCGAGCCGGCCGGCTGTTTTACGTATCAGCTTAGGTTTTTTGTCAGCGCTACTGCTAAAATAGCTGCGCACGCGGCTACGTAAATTGATGGCTTTGCCCACATAGATAACCGTTTTTTCGGCGTAGAACAAATAACAACCGGGTTGAGTGGGTAAGACGGGTAAATCTTGCTCTGTCATGAACACCTTCATCATACCTGTTGGTGGTGGTTTAGCATGTCTAGCTGGGTGCTTGTCGAGCATGAGTAGTGGCGTGAACGCAAGTTGTCAAGCATCTTTGAACATGACCTATGTTGGAAGATTGTTTATTGAGAATTTATTCTCATGTTAGTCTGTCAGACAGGTGCAAAGATACATTTGCTCAAAGATACATTTGCTCATCGAAAGTCTGCCATCTTATGCCTAAACCTGTTTTTGACCCTAAATCTATTTTTGATAGTGTCAGTCCAACCCGCATGATGTCGTCTGGAGTTAATCCTGCTGCGCCACCAAAAGCCGTATTTAAGACGACATCTCGACGGTCTGTAGATGCGTCTCTAGCGGTTGACTTACAGGGTGTCAGCGTGCGTTTTGGTCATATTCACGCGCTCGAGCACGTGAGTTTACAGCTAGCTCAAGCTGAATTTTTAGCTGTGGTAGGTCCCAACGGTGCTGGTAAATCAACCCTTATGCGCGTCTTGCTGGGGTTAACTCCTGTGAGTGCTGGCGAGGTGAGCGTGTTAGCTGCGCCTGCTGGTAAGTTGCCTGCAAGCATTGGCTATGTGCCGCAACTTAAAACCTTTGACCGCCGCTTTCCGGCCACTGTGCTCGAGCTTGTGGCAAGTGGGCACGCGCGCCGCTGGTTATGGCGGGTAAGTAGCGCGCGCAAAGACGCTGCCGCAACGGCATTAGAGACTGTGGGTGCGGGGCATCTGCTCATGCGCCGCCTCAGTGAGCTTTCCGGTGGTGAGGTGCAACGGGTGTTTTTAGCGCGGGCGCTGGTGCGCGAGCCCAAGTTGGTCATTTTGGATGAACCTGCTACTGGGGTGGATTTTTTGGCTGAGTACGACTTGTACAGGTTGCTCGAGCGCTATCAGCAAACAACGTCTGCAACTGTCATTATGGTCACGCACGATCTATCGGTGGCACGTCATCATGCCTCGCAAGTAGCGGTCATCAACCGCCGTTTGCTGGGGTTTGGGGAGCCAGAGAATGTCTTGTGTGAAACCTGTCTCAAAGAAGCGTATGGACACAGCGGTCACGCGCACGGCATCCTCACGTTATAGTCTTTAAGAATAAGTTGTAGTCCTTGAGAACAATTTGAGAACAAGTGTAGTCTTTAAGAACAATTATTGTGGCTGATTTACTCGATATCTTCCAATTTGCGTTTATGCAACGCGCCCTTATCGCGGGGGTACTTGTGTCGTTCCTCAGTAGCATCCTCGGCGTGTTTGTGGTGCAGCGTGGGCTCTCTTTTTTAGGTGACGGCCTCGCCCATGCCTCGTTTGCGGGTGTTGCGCTAGGCATTTTGCTAGGTATTGAGCAACCCCTCTGGATTGCGCTACCCTACACCCTCGCCGTGGCATTGGGGATTGCGTGGCTGCGCAACCACACACAACTTAGCTCAGACACAGCTATCGGCGTGCTTTTTGCGGTGTCCGTTGCGCTTGGTGTAATGTTTATAAGTTTGCGTGAGGGATACACGGTGGACGCTTGGCACTTGCTGTTTGGGTCTATTTTGGCAGTTGGGCGCGATGATTTGGTGATTATGCTGGTGATGACGGTCATCGTTAGCATGACGCTAGGGTGGTTGTGGGGCAACCTTGCCTATGCCACCTTTGATAGCGACCTTGCCCGCGCAGATGGCGTGAACGTGCGGCGGCTCGAGTACCTTTTGTTTAGCCTCGCTGCCATGGTGATTGTTATGAGCGTGAAGGTTGTGGGCGTTATTTTGATTGCAGCGTACATCGTGATTCCTGCTGCTGCTGCTAAGTTAGTTGCCCCGTCTTTAGCCAGCATGACGCTTATTAGCTTGGCTGTTGGCGTGCTGAGTACACTGGTTGGTCTAGGAGCGTCCTACGTGTTAGATGTACCCAGTGGTAGCACCATTATTTTGTGTCAAACGCTGGCCTTTGCGGGCTTGGGGCTGGTTGGTACGTTGCGGGCTCGAGCTTAGCCACAAAACCGCTTAGCTGAACGTGTGCATGACCACAGGGCGCTCACCCTAAACGTGATATGACATGTCACCTTAAGCTCGAGCAAAGCATGATGTTTCTAAAATTCATGTTTCTGATGTCAATGTCAACATGTTGATGTCATTGAATGCAGTCTAAGGTTGTAGACAGTCAACAGCACGATGCCTGTTTACCAGCGATACCCGGGGTATCTAGGACACTGCAGTGGTATATGAAGGCTCGAGTAGGGTATATTTGATGTCATTTTAATGCAGCTAGCACCAAGGGAGACCTCCATGGCCGTTCACGCACCTCAAACTCATCCTAGCGACTTGTGGACACAGCACTTTGCCGCACGCACACGCACGCTGCGCAGCTCAATTATCCGCGACATTTTGCGCATGACCGAACAACCTGAGGTGATTTCGTTTGCAGGCGGCTTGCCCAATCCAGAGCTTTTTCCAAAAGATGCTCTAGCAGATGCCTCCCACAAGGTGCTTACTCAGGCAGGTAAGCGGGCCTTGCAGTACAGCATGACGGCCGGGCTACCTGAACTGCGCGACTGGATTGCAAGTTGGATGCGCGCCCAAGGCAGCGACGTAAACCCAGAGAACATCATGATTACCAGCGGCTCGCAGCAAGCCCTTGACCTGCTTGCCAAAGTGCTCATTGACCCCGGTAAAAATATTTTGGTGGAAAACCCTACCTATTTGGGAACCTTACAAGCGTGGACTATTTTTGAAGCTGCTTACACAACCTTACCTAC
>JBCCOX010000135.1:0-9593 GCA_039025155.1 Deinococcota bacterium
GCAGTGACGCTCGAGACCCTCGCCACGCTCATGATCTCTATAAGTGATAACACCGCGACCGATGCGCTCATAGACATCCTCGGGCGGGATACACTTGAAGCCAGAACAACTCACAACAAACCGTTTTTAACCACTCGAGAAGCGTTCAGCTTAAAAGTAGATGCTGACGCATTAACTCGTTACCGCGACGCTGATGCCGCTGGCAAGTACGACATTTTGACAGACCTTAACCCCCCTGACCTTGCGGGGTTTACAGGTGAACCTATGGCGCTCGACATAGAGTGGTTTTTTTCAATGAATGAACTTTGCGAGCAGATGCATGCCGTTAAAGATGTGCCCCTCACGCAAATTAGCCCCGGTTTAGCTAACGCTGACCGCTGGCAGCAGGTTGCGTACAAGGGTGGTTCTGAAGCGGGAGTACTCGCGTTTGTGACGTGGCTCGAGGCAGCAAGTGGGGAGGCCTACTGCGTGGCAGTTGCTCAAAATGACCCTGATGCTGCACTGGACGAAGCAGTCCTGTCGCGTTTGTATAGAAATTTGCTGGTTTACGTTGCCACCTTGCCCTAAGGTACAGGTTGACAGGCGTTCCAGAATACCTTAAATTTTAATGTATGACTCGAGCCGAACTTGAAGCTTTTTTAGCCACTTTCAAAGGTGCTGACGCCAGTGCGCCCTTTGGTCCAGACTCCCTCGTCTACAAAGTGATGGGCAAAATGTTTGCACTGGTGTCCCAAACAGAAACCCCAGCCAGAGTCACGCTCAAGTGCGACCCAGAACAAGGTGAGTTGTTAGTCAGCCATTACGATGCCGTTATCCCCGGCTATTACATGAACAAAAAGCACTGGATTACCGTGTCACTCACAGGAGAACTTGCTGATGACATCCTTGAAGACCTCACCCTAACCTCTTACGAGCTTGTAGTGAAGGGCTTACGCAAAGCTGACCGTGAAGCCTTAGCAAGTTTATAGCCTACATAACGCATTTCAGTAGAACCTCAGCGTCTCAAGTTCATCAAATACGTAATTGATGAACTTGAGATAGAGAATACGTTTGAAACAAACGTCACTTACTCTAAGACGAGGCCGGCTCGAGTTTGACCTCACCACTTGATTCCCCTTTAACAGCATCCGCGTTGTATATTGCGGCATCTATCAAACGATACGCTTTTTGAGTAGTTTCATTGAACAGGTTGAACGGCTAGGACTGAACTAAACGGGGGACATGATGGCAGGTGATCTTTTTTTAGAAGGCTATAGTGGCGAATCACTTGCCGAGATTCTTGCTTTGGAAGTCACGCACCGCCTTGACTCGCTTGTGCTCGCTGTGGAAAGTGCGCTGTACAACCGGTATGAGGCTGGTGAAGATTTATCTGCTCCTGAGCGCAGCGTGCTAGCTGTGGAAGCCTTTGAACGTGAACTTAACAACGGCGGCTTCGCTCAGTTTTTCTATAATCCCTCAGCCGAGTTTGCAGATGTTTTGGTTGCCTCATTAGAGGCAATTGGCTGCTCGAGCGCTGCTAGCCTTGCTCAAGAAGCTATCAATACACTTGCTTTAGATTCTCTAGATGCTGCTGGCATTGAAGCACGTATGGATGAAGCGGATTCACTCCTTGAAGATAGCCTCAGTCAACTCGATGACGCTTTTTATGCAACTCAAGAAGACATCGCCAGCGCGTTGTTTGCATTTATCAAGGCACATCAAGCTAACATCACCTTAGTCAGTGGGAACTAACGCTACTTGCAACATATACTGCTTGGTCATTGCCTGCTTGGGTGTTACCTGATCTTGTAAAGACGTTTGATACGCTTTATGACAAATTTCCTTGAGTGTTGTTGCCAGTTCATGGGCGTCTTTTGGGGAAAGCTTCAAGAGTAAATCACTGTAGTAATCATCATATGAAGGTGTCTCTGTAACGTTGCTAAGCTCGCTCAGTGAGCTACTCAAACTGGTCAGCACCGTCCCGTGTTCATCGCGCATGAGCCTGCGCCCTTGGGTGTGAGTCTGGCTGTAACTACATGCAAGGCCAAGCTCGACCATGCGCCAGACGGGACTTAGTTGCTCATGGATGCCTTCTTCGAGCGTGGCATAAGGTGTAAGTGAAAACGGAATAAACACGTTGGGTTTAATGGACGTATAGTATTTGATGGCCCGCCCAGCTCGCGCTTGCTCCCGGGCAACCTTCAAAAGTCCGGCTGTCACTAGCTGCTTAACTCGGTAATGTACGGTGCTAATGGGTGTATTCAATTCCACGGCAGCCTCTTGCATGGTTTTTTCAACTGCCAGAAACGGCTTAAAAAACTGAACAGCCGTAGGGTCAGTTAGGAGGCGCGCTTGGGCGGGCGTTTGCACCACATACATATCATCGGGTGAGCTACTTGAATCTACCACTTTCATTCAAAGTAGCACAAAATCCATGCTAAGTACATGACATCTGTACCTTCTATGAACGCTATTCGACATCTTCAGCGCGTTTATTACAGCATTTTGTTTTTGCGGTGGTTTGCGGGCGCGTTGCCTATTCCATTCGTCATCTTAATTATGCAAAAGCGCGGTCTAAATTTAGCTCAAATCGGGCTTATCTCAGGGCTGTATTCACTGACAATTGTGTTGCTCGAGCTACCTACTGGCGGCCTCGCCGACGCTTTAGGCCGTAAACCCGTAGCACTGGCCGCCCATAGCTTTTTGTTACTTGCCAACGTGGTTTTTTTACTCGCATTTTCGTTTTATGCGTATCTAGCGGCGTATGTGCTTTTGGGTATTGGGCGAGCACTTTCGTCGGGTGCGCTGGATGCTTGGTTTGTTGATAAGCTGCTCGAGCACGACCCTAACTACAATCTGCAGCCTCCCCTAGCCTATGTTGAAACATTTGGCACGCTAGGGCTAGCCTTAGGCGCGCTCACAGGCGGTATTATCCCGCAGCTATTTTCATACTTACCGAATGAAGCTAGCACTATGTTTACCCCTTTTGCCATGACGTTCATAGTATCTATAGCTGTGCGGGTAGTCGCTATGTTGGTCATTGTTGTTGGTGTTAGGGAAACTCGAGATGATGCTCGAGATACCCTCAACACAGCCTTCACCCCTCGCAAACTCAGCTTTATTCTGGCCGATGCCATCAACCTAAGTCGCAAAAGCCAACTCGTACTCCTTTTACTCGCAGGCAGCTTGGTAGCCTCACTTGCCCTTATGAGCGTTGAGACGTTTTGGCAACCGCACTTTGCAGCGCTCGCAGAAAGAAGCCCTAACAGTCTTCTTTTTGGCACGCTCATGACGCTTGGGTTTTTAATGGGCACAGTTGGCAATTTAGCATCTATTAGGCTCAGCAGGCTTTTTAAGCAGCGCCACGGGTTTGTAGCAGCTTTGTCCCAAGGACTCGCTGCTATCAGCATTCTTGTCTTGGCAAGTCAAACCCGTTTTCTACCAGCCGCGAGTTTGTTTTGTGGGTACTACTTCAGTTTAGCTATGGGAAACGCGCCTGTTGCAGCCATCTTCAACCGTGAAATCCCCTCTAACAGGCGTTCATCTATGCAGTCAATCTTGTCCTTAGCAGGCTACAGTGGCAGTTTTTTAGGCAGTTTTGTCCTTGGTTTGATTGCACATACCTACAGCGTTAGCACAGCTTGGCTTATTACAGGGATTATCTTACTTATATCCAGTTTGCTTTACGTTCGCGCTGAGCGACTTACACAAGACTCCTTATCAGCATCGACGGTATCTGCAGAGCCGACTCGTTAGACTACGCACTATCAACTTAGTAATATAAATCATATGCTCCATCTACCAAATATTATGGCGCATGTGATCTATCAATACAGTTGAGGTGCATTGATGAGCAAATGGTTTCAACCTCAAGTCTTAGAAGGTCAATTTGTTAGACTCGAACCCTTAGAAAAACGGCATTATCCATTAATTCTAGAGTCACTCGAACCTGACATCTTCACCTATATGAATCTTGATCCCCTTCGTAACCCAGAGTCTTTGAAAAATGGCACTGTACTCGACGAAATAAGCCCTATTCAGATACCACTCATAACGATCAATTTATCTGATGGCAAAATAGCAGGCTCGAGTAGTTTCTATGTCATCCGCGAAGGCAGTCGAACTATTGAAGTAGGGGGTACTTGGGTCAAAAAAGCTTATCAGGGTACAAAAGTTAATACCGAAGCTAAGTATCTGATGTTCAAGCACGGTTTTGAGGTCTGGACAACTATACGCATACAAATTCGGACACACAACAAGAATGAGCAGAGTAAACGCTCCATTGAAAAACTTGGTCTCGTCAAAGAAGGAGTTATTCGTAATGAAAGCGTTTTTCACGATGGTTCGTATCGTGACACAGCACTCTACAGTGTTATCAACTCCGAATGGGCAGAAACCAAGTCGTTGCTCGAGCAACGGTTGTACAGCTCTTAATTGTAGTTTGCAGGAGATGTGACCTATGCTGATCCCAGCTTGCATCATGCTACGTTTGCCTGTGGCTAGTCTTAGGATTGTACTCCTGAGCTCGAGCCATTAAATGCCACAAACTACATTTCCAATTGCTGCCGTCATGATTCATGTGAGTGATGTTGACATGGGTCTCGAGTGGTATCAACAAGCATTTCCTACGGCTACAAAAAAGACCATTGTCGAGGCTGATTTTGACTACCTCGAGTACCAAGGCATCATGATTGAACTTGTCCAAGCTGATGAGAAAGTGTCTTCTGGAGCTGCTGGTTCAGTGGTCTACTGGTGGGTTGACGGTTTTCAAGAGAAACTAGACACGCTTTTAAGTTTAGGCGCAACGCTATACCGTGGACCCATCACAATTGAACAAGGCATGAAAATGTGTCAGGTCAAGGACTTGTGGGGTAATTGTATTGGCATCAGAGGGAAATAATCTACAGGATGTTATGACTGTCTATCTAGGCATTAAGTTTCATGCTGATAACAGCAATCAAGCTAAAATTGAGGCGCTTACAGATGTCCTAACGGAATGTGGCTTGAAAGGTGTTTGTATTCAACGTGATGTCGAGAAGTGGGGTGAGATCACCCTGTCAAGCTCTGATCTTATGCAGAAAACGTTTGAGCTTATTGAAACCTGTGACCTTGCCATCATTGACCTCACGGAAAAGGGTGTTGGTCTTGGCATTGAAGCTGGTTACGCCTATGCTAAGGGTATCCCTGTCATCACGATTGCAGAACTGGGGTCAGATATTTCTACAACGCTAACGGGTATTTCTGAGTCGGTTCATCACTACCAAGATACAGACGAGCTTAAACAAATATTTTTGCGCTCCCTCAGCTTGTGGCTTAACTAGGTGCTGCGAGGGATGTGGATTGTTTGGGCACTTTGTTTTAGTAGGCTTGGTTTATGATTATCTTTGACCTGTCGTTCACATCACTGAGCTTAAGCCGTTAAACCGTTCCATTCTGTCTGAAGCTTCAAACAGTAAACTCTCTTAGGTATATATGATGTTCAAGATCAAACCAGTTGAGACATACTCACCACATATCGGTGTTTTGGTCTCAATGATGACAGCATGTCGGTATAAAACATTGCGTGTCGTTCGTCATCTAACAACCGAGCAACTTGATTACCTTTGGGATGAAAACGCTAACTCTATAGGCGCACTACTGTTACATCGTTGTGCCTTAGAAGTAGCGTATCAAGAACTGAGTTTTTTCGGACGCGACTTACTTGACAACCCTCAGTTACGTGAAAAGTGGTTGATTCCTTTCACGCTCGGTGAGGAGGCTCGAAGCAATCTAAAAGGTCATGAGATTGAGTTCTATCTTTCCCAACTTGAAGAAACACGGTCTAAAACCCTTGGGCTTTTATCCGAGCAAAATGATGATTGGCTGTGGCTGGAAGGCAAACAATGCTGGTCTGACCACATCACCAATAACTACTGGCGCTGGTATCATGTTGTTGAAGACGAAATAAATCACCGAGGTCAAATTGTGTGGCTCAAAAGCAGAATCCCATCTTCTTTGGAATCAAATTAGCGTGACCGTAAATGATGGGTGTCCAAAGCAGTAAACTCCCTGCTACTATCAACTAATGCCAACCGTGTTGAATATTGGCCCTTACCGTTTCATCTTTTTTAGTTCGGATAAACCCGAGCCACCACATATCCACGTATGTCGGGACCGACAACTTGCCAAGTTTTGGCTCGAGCCTATCAATTTGGCGAAAAATCGAGGCTATAGCGAGCGCGAGTTGCGACACATCGCCCAACTCGTCATCGACCATCAGCAGGAATTCTTGGAGGCATGGCATGACTACTTTGGTACTCGAAACTGACCCCACCGTAACCAATGTACAGGTCAGTGCAGATACACTCATTGTTAGTTTAGCTGACGGCAGGCAACTGCGCGTCCCACTGGCTTGGTATCCGCGGTTAGAAGCAGGTAGCCAAGCTGAGCGTGACCATTGGAATTTAATGGGAGATGGAGACGCGATTGAGTGGCCTGATCTAGACGAGCATATTGGTATTGAAGGACTTTTGGCGGGTCGCCGGAGCGGTGAGAGCAGACAGTCGTTTGAACGTTGGTTAGCTAGACGAAGCTAGTAGTCACCTTTCGCTTGCAGGCAAACGTAACTCGAAAGCTAGTCACGCACCGTATTAACAGCATCTCGCGAATTGTCTCGAGCCACATCAGTTTCATCTACCTCATCCTCAATATCTTCCTCAACCATCAGCTCAGACACCAACACCGACATAATCCGCCGTTCGTCTGCTTCTTCAACTGTAAACTGGTAACCTTCATACTCGAGCGACTCACCCCGTTCGGGAATACGGTCAAATTCTTCAATCATAAAGCCAGCGAGCGTGTCGTAGTCGCCTTGTTCGTCTAACTGAATGTCAAGCTTATCACCTACGTCGTCAATGTCGGCACTGCCAGATACCCGGTAGTCACCTTCACCTAGGTTGAGGATGTCTTCGTCTTCGTCGGCATCAGTTTCGTCGTAGATTTCACCAGTAATTTCTTCGATGATGTCCTCAAGCGTCACCAGACCCGCCGTACCCCCAAATTCATCCACAATGATGGCCATATGATTTTTGCGAAGGCGCATATCCCGCATCAAATGCAAAATGGCCAGCGTTTCAGGCACATACTGCGGAGTTTGCATGATGCTATCAACCGTGATAGTTGTGAGGTCTTCATCTGAGCCCAGGTACTTAAGCAGATCGCGCGCGTAGGCAATGCCGCGAATGTTATCAACGTTCTCTTGATAAATCGGTAAGCGGCTGTAGCCGTGTTCGGTAGTGCGCTCGAGCAACGTCTTTAAGCTTGCGTCTTCTGGTAAGGCAATAATATCTACTCGCGGTGTCATCACTTCACGGACGACCGTTTCTTCTAGTTCAATCACACCGCGAATCATGTCCCGTTCGTGGGTTTCAATGACACCAGATTCTTCGGCGCTACGTAACATAAGGCGTAATTCGGTTTCAGTCACCAGCGGAGACTCACGTGGCTCGAGCCCAAACACGCGCAAAATACTGCTCGAGACATAGGTAAAAAACAAGCCCACCGGGTACAAAAACACCGACAGCGCATGAATTGGCCGAATAGCAATCCCTGCAAACCTATCTGCATGATAAACGGCAATGGCTTTAGGCGTAATCTCACCAACAACCAGCACCAACAAGGTCATAAGCGCTGTTGTGTAGGTTATTACAAGCCCTTCTGACAAGCTCCATCTATCTGCTAAGCCAACTGCTATTTGCGTCACCAACGCCGTTGCAGCAATGTTCGCTAAGTTGCTACCAATCAAGCAAGTTGTAATGAACCGCGTTGGGTCTCTATCGAGCAGGACATACACCGATTTACCTTGCTCAGCTAACTCACGGATTTTCCACTTACTTACCGCTGTAAACGATGTTTCTGACCCTGAAAAAAATCCTGACAGTAGCAGCATAACAACAAGCATCAGTACCGCTATATTAGAAACGCCTTCGTTACTTGCTATAGGTTGGGCAAACACTGAAGCCGTCAGCAACACCATCCCAACAACCACCGCAACTAATACCTGCCAACGCATGTGTTGAAACAGCTTAGACTGAGGTTGTGCTCGCTGCTGTTTAAGCTGCTGCGCAAGTCGTGGCTGTGGTAGTCGTGGCTGTAAAGGTCGCTGGCGCGAAGGTTGCTGTTTGGCCGCACGTTTATGTGAGGCGCGTTTAGATGAGGATTGGAAGTGTGAAGATCGATCAGGAGATTGGTCAGAAGCATCTGCAGGCATGTCTAGCCGAAGTTTAGCACAGTTAGTTGCTTAGACCTTGATGTATTCAACCTCATCAACAACTGACACCTAAACCTTGTCTGCTAAACATTGTCTGCCAGCTCAACTAACTGACGGCGCACAATCCACCTTCACACGCACTAGTAAAGTTCGTGATACCTCATCAAAACATCACTTAGGTGTCATGGCAACACAAACACACCTACAGTGATGGTCGTAAGGCTCTTAAACACAGTTGATGTAAGCATTATCTGGAAGGTATCAGCGTGTAGATCAGTGCTGAAGCTTCACCAAACTCAAACCTGAGCGGTAAGCTGCGGGCGAGTAGCAAGCGCTTGCTCAATGACGGCTAGGGTTTGGGTAAGTTCGTCGCCAACAACTTCCAAACGTGGCGGGCGCACGCGGCGATTACCTCTATCCACCTTTTCTTGCACCAACTTAATGAGCTGCACAAACTTGGGCACGGTATCTAACCGCAACAGCGGCAAAAACCACGTGTAGAGTTCAGTGGCTTCGTCCATCTGTCCGCTCATCGCATAGTTGTAGAGTGCAACAGATTCAACTGAAAACGCATTCACCAAGCCTGCAATCCAGCCCACTGCCCCTGCTTGAACCCCTTCGACAATGGCATCGTCTACACCTACCAGAATTTTTAAGCGCTCACCTAGAATGGCTTTGAGCCAAGTGACCCGGCGCACGTCTGTGCTGGATTCTTTGACAGCCTCGAGCTGCGGATATACCTCAGCTAATTCAGCAATTTGTGGCGGCGTAAAGTCAGTCGTGTACGCAACCGGATTGTTATAGAGCATACAAGGTTTTTGGGTTGCTTCTAAAATGGCCGTAATATGCGCTTTCATTTCGCGCCAGTCGGTACTGTAGACGTAGGGTGGTAAAACCATAAACCCACTCGCACCAGCAAGCTCGGCATCTGTCACAAATTGCACGGCATCTGCTGTACTTAATGAGGCTACCCCCACAACAACAGGCGCGCGCCCTTCAAGAGCAGTAGCAAGCGTTTGTATGACAGCTAGTTTTTCGGCTGGGCTCAGAGTAGCCGCTTCTCCTAGCGAGCCACCTGGAACTACGCCCACGCAGCCAGATGCAACCTGCCAGCGAGCGTGTTCAGCTAAAAACGTATGGTCAACGCTCAAATCGTGATTGAACGGGGTCGTGATAGCGGGCAGAACACCGTGCCAGTTGACGTTCATAAGTTAACCTCCCAAGGCTTTAGTCGATTAAAACATATTCCACGACCGTCTCGAGCGCCAGTCTTATCTGCGCGATATAGTAAAGCGCACTATGACGACCACTGTATCCACGACCCATGTATCAACAACCACCGCATCCTCAATCAACGCATCCTCAA
>JBCCOX010000136.1:0-9573 GCA_039025155.1 Deinococcota bacterium
GATGAAAGCCCCGAGACACTTTTAGACTCACCGCTGTGGCAGAGCCTAGAGGTGGTTCAAAACGGCAATGTACTTGAGGGTAACTTCCGTTGGTGGAGTGTTGGTGGCCCTTTAGCTACACAGCGTACGGCAGATGAAATGGTTGCTGGTTTGCAGGAAATGGGCTTAGCAACCCCTTGTGAGACAAATTAAGACACAGATAACAAAGAAGAAGCATCTGACTAAACAAGCTTATGAACAGTTTGCGTAGATTTCACACCTCATTCAATTGACTGAATATGACGTACTGGCTCGAGTTGCATCAGTAGCTCGAGCCACCACTTCACTACCACTCACACTAGCTTCAACGCAAACTGGCTTGGTCAAGCTGTAAATGCATCACCTTGGCAATAGCGGCAGTATCCCGATTAAGGGAGAACGATGAGCACCCGGACTAAATCAAAGCTCGAGCGGCGTTTCATCTACAGGCACCTCAACAATTGCCTGAGCGCCGCGCATCGCCAAGGCTTCACCTGCGGTCATGGGCTCAAAGGCAAGGCGTTTAAGTGCCAAGTTGACCGATTCGGTTTTGGTGTTAAGCCCATAGCGCTGCATGACGAGTTGCAAAGCTTCGTCGTCGATGTGAATGTTGGTTCGCGTGGTGCTCATACACCTAACATACACCTTGACGAGGATGCGTTACTTCGGATGTTAGCGCTTTTATTTACCTAGGTTCCCAACCGCCCCGAAATTTTTGAGCCTTTATTTGCTTTCACAAGGAGACCAATATGAAAAAAGTATTCGTTTTACTCGTTCTAGCCATTTTAGGCTTCAGCTACGCCCAAGAAACCCGCACTGTCACCGACGATCTTGGCCGCGAGGTTGAGGTGTCAACCAACCCGCAAAGTGTTGTGTTTACCGGTGGTGAAGAGCACGCGGCTATGGTCACCTCACTTGGCTATGTGCCTCTTGGAATTGGGTCAGTCTATGGCCAGGACAGTGCCGAGACCCTGACCGCAATCGGCGGTGATGTGGGCGACCTCTCGGGGATGATCGGCGTCGGTGCGTCAAATGAACTTGACTACGAGACTATCGCTGCGCTCGAGCCTGACCTCATCATCCATTGGAGCAACGAGGAAGCCGTTGAGCGTCTGTCACTTATTGCGCCGACACTTGGTTACAACCCGCGCGCTAACAACTCCGGTGAGTACGGCGACCCGTCCGGCGAGCGGTATCTCAAGCAGCGCACCTTCGCATCTTTGGTTGGGGTAGAAGACGCACTCGATGTGCAGGTTGCCGAATATCAGGCGCTTCTGGCCGAGGTTAAAGAGCGCCATGCCGACATCATTCCCGAGCTTGAATGGACCTTCATTGACGATAGCGACGAAGCGGTGGTCTACATGTATGACGGGGAAAGGTTTCCCACCTTTGCTTACCACGCTGTCCTGACGGATATTGGCCTCACACCCTCGACCGCGATGGTGGATGCGACAGCCAAGGGGATTGGTTACGAGGACAATTTTGGCTATGCCCAGGTCTCGGTCGAAGTTGTACCCGACTACGCCGCCGACCTGATCTTCGTGGGCCGCTACGACACTGCACCAATCGCTGGACCGACACAACTTGCTCTGGACTCGACCGCCGCTGCTGATGCAGGACAGGTCCACCGCGTCAACGCCAACATCTGGACCTATCACCTTGTGCAGGCCGAGATCCGTCTACTTCAGGAAATCGACGCGATTCTGAGCGCCGGTGTCGAGAACGTCGGAGATTTCAACTGACCACAGTCTTACCAACCGAAGGACACAGGTGAGACTTGCTTTCCAGTACCTGACCTAATTCAACGTGACGGACTCGAGTTGCATGAGTGGCTCGAGCCCCCCATTCAAAAGGGAGAAAACCATGAAAAAAGCATTCGTTTTACTCGTTCTATTCATTCTAGGTTTCAGTTATGCCCAAGAAACTCGCACGGTCACCGACGACCTCGGCCGTACCGTCGAGGTGCCCGTCAACCCGCAGCGCATCATTTCCACCGCCGACCTGACCATCAGCATGGCGCTGGCCGATTTTGGTGTGCCCTTCGTGGGCAGCGCAGCCCGTCTGCGGCCTGATGGCAGCCTGTTCCTCCGTCACACGGAGACTATCTATGGGGTCACCTTTGCAGGGGACGGCATCGTTCCGGTCGTGACCGGTGGGCAGTTCGACTTCGAGGCAATGGTGGCGCTCGAGCCCGACCTTATCCTCGCGGTCGATAGCCAAGTGGAGTTCGAGGATCAGTTCGAGACCATGGCACCGGTCTATTTCGTCGCCGAGGTACCCACACCGTTCGCAGTGCAGCAGTCCATCGCCCGTGCGCTCGGTCTGGAGGCGGAGTTCGAGGAGCGCCGCGCCATCTACGAGGCCGAGGTCACGGCCCTGCGCGAGGCGCTGGACATCCCCGAGGGCACGACCTGGTCGCTGCTGACGCCGTTTGAGGACCGCATCCGCGTGGCCAACGGCAACTTCAACTTCACCCAGGTGCTGGACGATCTGGGCCTGGTGCCCAACGAACTCACGCAGGAGCAGATTGACCGCGGCGTCGTCTGGAGCGAGTGGTACAGCGTGGAAGCGCTTGAGCGGATGGATGCCGACATCGTCTTTATGCACTACAGCACCCCGGCCGGGTTCCCGCCGAACACGTTGATCGAGCGGATGGACGCCGTGCTTCCCAACTGGTGCGACTTCATCACCGCCTGTGCCGAGGGCAACGTTCTACTGATCCCCGGCTCGTCGATCAACGCGCCCACCTTTGACAGCCTCAACGCGACCCTCGACGTTGTGGGCAGCCACCTGTCCAGCCGGATGGTCGGTCGGGAGTGAGGTCGAATATATCCAGTGGATTAGGGACCGAAGCGGGGTTCACAAAGGGGTGCCTATCTTCGTCTTGTTTATCCTGCGTCCGCAGGCAAGGGGTCAGCTTTGCAATGAGGGGGCAGGTAACAGCATCTTCGAACTTATACCGACACGCAGCATGAACAACGCTTCAGACCAACTCACGTATTAAGGGGAAAAATATGAAAAAAGCATTTGTTGTACTCGTTCTAGCCGTTTTAGGGTTTGGCTACGCCCAAGAAACACGAACCGTCACCGACGATCTCGGCCGCACCGTTGAAGTACCTGTAAACCCGCAGCGCATCATCTCAGGTGATGACAACACCATCGGTATGCCACTAGCTGATTTTGGCGTGCCCTTTATTGGCGCACAAGCGCGTGTGGCGGAAGACGGCTCGCTCTTTATGCGCGGACTTGGTACCGTCTACGGCATCACCTTTGAAGGTTCAGACATTACCCCGGTCTCAACCTGGTGGGAGTTTGACCTCGAGAAAGTTGCTGAGCTCGAGCCCGACCTCATCATCTTGATCGAGTGGCAGCAAGAACAAGCAGAGCAGTTTGAACTTATTGCGCCAACCTACTTTGTGCTAGAAGTCCCCGATCCTTGGGCAGTTCAGGCCTCTATTGCGCGGGCTTTGGGGCTCGAGGATGAGTTTGAGCAACGCCGCGCCATCTACCAAGAAGAAGTGGCGCTACTGCGCGAAGAACTACAGATTCCCGAAGGCACCACCTATGCACTGCTCGGTGCTGGTGAAGATGGCATCTGGGTTAGTGTGGGCGCGTACAACTTTACGACCGTTTTAAGCGACCTCGGCTTTGTTCCCAACGCGCTCACCCAAGAGCTTATTGACGAAGGCGTCGTTTGGGCTGAACAGCGCAGCGCGGAAATCTTGCCTGAGCTTGATGCTGACGTTATCTTCATGGGCTATAACGCATCGGCTGGTTTTGGCCCGCAAGATGTTATTGCCCGTATGGACGCACTGCTGCCCGGTTGGTGTGGCTTTTTGCCTGCATGTGCTAATGGCAACATCATCTTCTACCCGCAATCGTCGATGAGCGCGCCAACGTTTGATGCTACCAATGCCGCGCTTGACATTGTCGGCTCTCACTTTGCGAGCCGCTTGCTGATTAGCGAGTAACCAATTCTGTGGTCCCGCGCAGGCTGAACTATGAATGAGGCTGTCTTGGAACAGAAAAAGCGTTTGTCCTTGAGGTTGCGATTGATTTATCCAACGCAGTGCATTTATCTGATGCAACGCATTTATCTGATTGTTTACCTGAATGGCATTATCGCGTGAAACGGACTACTAGAGCTACCACCACAGATGAGCTCAGTGAGGTCATGAAAGTAACCTTTGCAGCCGAGGATTCAGTTAAGCGTCCTCTTTTTGAACCGCGCGCCAGTGACATCATCATTTCCCCTTATGCCAAAAGTGGCACAACCTGGCTACAACAGATCATGCACGGGTTGCGCACAGGGGGCAGTATGGACTTCGAAGAAATCACGGCGGTGGTGCCTTGGATTGACGTAGCTCACGATATTGGCATTGATATTAACGCCGAGCAGGTTGCCGTGCCACGCCTTTTTAAGAGCCACGCAAGCTGGCACGAGGTCCCCAAGGGTGCGCGCTACGTGGTCTCGTTTCGTCATCCTTTTGATGTCATGGTGTCGCTCTACCGTTTTCTCGAGGGTTGGACGTTTGAGCCCGGCAGCATTAACCTAGCTGAGTTTGTACGCTGGCGCGTCCCCGCTCAAGATGCCGAAAGCTCTGGGTACTGGCGTCATCTAGCATCGTGGTGGGCGCATCGAGACAGTGACAACGTGCTACTGCTCTGCTATGAGGACATGAAAAACGATCTGCCGGGCACGGTCCGCCGACTCGCGCGTTTTATGGACATTGAGCTTACTGACAGCCTTTTTGAGACAGTGCTGCGGCAGTCATCACGCGAGTTTATGTTAGCCCACAAAGCCCAGTTTGATGACCGCTTTGTGCGGCGCTTGAGCGAGGTGCGCGCTGGCCTGCCCCCAGCGGGGGACGCACACAAGGTTACCGCTGGCAGCACGGCTGCGCGCTACCACCTATCAGAGGATACAAAAGCTATTTTAGATGCTTTATGGCACAAGCACATTGAGCTTCCGTTGGGCTTTGCCAGCTACGACGACCTGAGGCAAGCACTTGGAGATAGGAGTAGCGCAAGCTGAACATGTTCTTCAGCTATTTCTCCTATCTCCAACACAATTTACAACCCTCATTCCTTCCCCAAAGGAGAAGAAGATGAAGAAGTTATTCGCTTTACTCGTCCTGCTCGTTTTAGGCATCAGCTACGCCCAAGACTGCGACGCTGGCTTCCGTAGTTTTGAGCACGCCGCTGGCACCGACTGCATTCCTGAAAATCCCCAGCGCATTGTCGCCCTGCAAGACCAAAACGTGCTCCTCCCGCTCATGGAGCTAGGTGTGACACCGCTAGGCGCATCTGGGGCTACCAACGCAGATGGTGAGGGCATCTTTCGCCGCTTAGACGGCTATGACACTTCTGACGTAGTGTTTCTGGGGAATCACCGCGAAGAAGACATTGAACTGGTTGCCTCCTTAGAACCCGACCTCATCATCACCACCCCTTCACCCGACTGGCACTACGAGACCTTTTCGCTCATTGCACCCACTATCGTTATCGACATGTTTAACCAACCCGTGCAGGTAGCGCTATTTCAATTTGCAGATGCCGTAAATAGAACTGCCGAAGCTGAAGCGCTCGAGGCACGCTTTAACGCCCGTGTGTCCGAGTTGCTCGAGCCGCTAGGAAGCATCCCCGAAGAAACCACGGGCTTTGTTGTCTTAAATAACGGCGCATTTCGGGCACTACCTTGGGTGCAAGGGTTTGGGGCAGCGTTTGAGGCCATCGGCTTTAGCCGTAGTGCTTGGGAAGAAGAAAATGTAACAGGTATAGGCGTGGTGGAGTTTTCGTTGGAAGCTCTTGGCAATGTCGAAACGGATGTCATCTTCCTCATTGACTTTACCGGGGATGACGGTCCCGACGGCCAGTATGAGCAGTTTATCGCCAATGAGTTAGTACAGCTTACCCCGGTGGGTCAAGCAAACCAGATCTACCAGATTGACGGCACCAGCATGGGCGGTACGTCATGGTTGAGGTCACTCGACGGAGTTGAACAGATTGCCGAGTTACTGTCTGACCCCAACCTTGATACCAGCTTGGTTGACGAAAACTAAACAGGAGGAAATTATGAAAAAAGGGTTTGTATTACTCGTTTTAGCCGTTTTAGGATTCACTTACGCTCAAGACACCCGCACCATCACCGACGACTTCGGCGTTGAAATCGAAGTCCCTGTGAACCCGCAGCGCATTGTTTCACTGAGCGACAACGGCTTTACCTTGCCGCTCCTTGAACTTGGCGTTATTCCTGTGGGTACACGCGGACGCGGCACCCCGCCCGATGGGTTGTTTATTCGTGGTGGTGAACTGCTGCTGGGCGTTGACTTTGACAATAGCGATATTCAGTATGTGGGTGACTTTCCACCGGATTTGGAGCTGATTGCGGCGCTCGAGCCTGACCTCATCATCGGCTTTGACTACGAGGCCATCGACCAGTTACGCCTTATTGCACCCACCTATGCCATCGACTTTAGTCTCCGCGATGCCGATGACATCTATGACATTCTTGCTGAGCTAACGGGTAGCCAGGATCAACTGGTCTTTTTACGGCGCAAATACAACGAGCAACTCAACCGCTTGCGTGAACTTGTAGACGTTGGGAACATCACCATCTCGACCATTCACGCGGACAACGACGGCACCTTTTTTGCGTTTAACCCTTACCCCGGTATTGGCGATGTGCTGATTGATGCTGGGTTTAACCGTCCCGACGCCATTACAGCCCTACCTCAAGGTCAAAACAATGTGATTAGTGCCGAGCGGTTGCAGGAATTTGATGGCGACTTTATCATCACGACCTACCGCTACACTCAAGGCGTCACGCCTGAGCAGCAGATGGACTTTTTTGAGCAAGCCTTTCCCGGGTATTGCGATCTACTGCATGCGTGCCGTAACGGACAAATGTACTTTGTACCACGAGCGGACTTTTCGTCGCTCAGTTATGCCGCGCGGGTCAGTCAGGTCGTAACGCTCGTCTCTATCATCGCGGGCAAGCCGTTTGTACCGTTTGGAGAATAAGAAATAAAGGGAAATGAGCTATGGGGGACAGGGATAATTTTTTGTCCGTTCCCCATTAACTAGGTCTCATCACCCACCGCTTCAAAACCTGCACTTACTCACACTCTCAAAAGGGACTTTTTAGATATGCTTTGCAGGTAATCTTGACTAATTTACTCGGGAATCAAAAGATGGTAGCAGCACGTGAATTTGAGCCTGAGTACCTCAACTGTCTAAGGTTCTTAACCGCCCCGAAACGTTTAAGCCCATAGTTACTTTCTAAGGAGAAAGAGATGAAAAAAGGTTTTGTTTTACTCGTTCTAGCCATTTTAGGCTTCAGCTACGCCCAAACTTGCGACGACGGCTTCCGAGCTTTTGAGCATCTGCTCGACACCACGTGCATCCCGGCAGCGCCACAGCGCATCGCCAGCTTACGCGGTGACTCAATCACCACACCACTTTTGGATATTGGTGCGCCCATCAAACTTACTGTCATGAACCGTATGGAGGACGGCGAGACCTACATTCGCGGTGCTGCTGATATTTTTGGGGATGCTTTTATCGAAGCATCTGGCGTTGAATACTTTAGTGACCGCAATCCCGTTGACATTGAAGCACTGGCAGCCGCGCAGCCTGACCTGATCATCGGGCGTATTTGGAATGAAGATATTTACAACCAACTCACGCAAATTGCACCCACGGTCATCATTCCTCAGAATCTGCCTTATCTCGAGCACCTCGCTTGGCTGGCTGATGTTTCTGGCAGAAGTGATGCTTACGAAGCTGAACTTGCCCGCTACGAGGCTCGTATCGCCGAAGCTAAAGAAGTGATTGGTGATCCATCAGCCATTACCCTGTCACGCTTTGACATGTGGGACGACGGTCTTTGGTACTACCCAAACTGGGGGGCTATCGACCAAGTCATTAATGACATTGGTTTTGGCAAACCTGCTGTCCAAGCTGAAGCGGGAGAAAACATCAATGGCTTGAGTTTTGAACGCATTCAAGAATTTGATGGTGACATCTTAATTGCTAGCCGCGCACCACGCTTTGGTCAAACCATTCCAATGTTAACCGAGCAGTGGGATGGTGTTGCCCCGTTCTGGCGCAACCTGGAAGGTGTTCAGTCAGGCAACCTTTACTGGTACGAACGCGACATTCTCGTGGGCTACACCTTTGAATCTCTCAACCGCTCCATCGAGTTTCTGACCGCCATCACCGCTGGACGCGACCTCGAGTAAAAAGAGGCTATAAACCTACCCAACTAGGTGTAACGCGGGGGCTCGAGTCTCATATCTAGCTGGCTCGAGCCCCACATTCAAAAAGGAGAGAGAAATGAAGAAAGCATTTGTTTTACTCGTTCTTATTGTTTTAGGTATCAGCTACGCCCAAGATACCCCCGTCGTTGAGATTTTAGAAGTGACCGAAGAAGACCGCTTAGTGCGTCATGCCTTTGGTGAAACCCGTGTACCCCTGAACCCGCAGCGCGTTGCCACTTTAATTCCTGGGGGCGGGGTTGATTACTTTTTTACTTATGGGGTTGTACCTGTGGCAGCGGCTGACTTAAACGGCTTTGGCTGGTCAGATTCTGCCCGTCCGACCTACTATGAACTGCTCGAGTTTCCTATTGAGGTGACTGCGGATGAAATCGAGGGCATCGGCTGCTGTGCGGGCAGTTATAGCCTAGAAACACTGCTTGCGGCCAACCCTGACGTGATTATCGGCTGGGATTATCAGTTTGGTGACGCCTACGACGAGTTCTCAGCCATTGCACCTTCGGTTGCGATTGATCCAACCAACGGTCCACAGTGGATTGAAGCAGGGCGGCTTATTGCTGAGGTGATAGGACGCAGCGAGCAGCATGAGGTGTGGCTTGCATCTTATGAAGCGACGGTTGAAGATTTACGTGAGCAGTACGCTGAGTTTGGCGACCCTAGCGACGTACAAGTGACTTTTTTGAACGGGTCTAATCCAACCGCTCTTAGAATCTGTGCCCCTGGCGAAAGCCAAATGACCATTCTCGCTGAAACAGTAGGATTTAGCGTTACCGAGCTACCTGACGGGGTTGGTGAAGGAGCTTGCCCAGAACTTAGCCTCGAGCTACTGCCCGCTGCCGATGCTGACGTTATTTTTATCACCACTAACTTTTTTGAGCCAGAGAGGCGCGACACATTCTTTGCCGAGGGGTTTGGCAGTACTGAAATTTGGCAGAGCTTAGAAGCTGTCCAAAATGACCGCGTGTACTTTATCGACACCTTTTTCTGGACAAATGGCGGACCCAGCGTGAATACGCAAGTGGTCTTGCCTGACATGTTTGCTGCCATTTATGAAAACCAAGACCCACGATTTAGCTTGCTCGAGGATGCTGAGTAGATACCTACTGCTGGCTCGAGCCACGTTCAAAAGGAGATAACCATGAAAAAACTATTCTTTTTACTTGTCGTAGCCGTTTTAGGGTTTAGCTACGCGCAAACCTGCGAAGACGGCTTCCGACTCATCACCCACGATCTAGGCGAGACCTGTATTCCTGAAAATCCGCAACGCATTGTCACC
>JBCCOX010000137.1:0-9519 GCA_039025155.1 Deinococcota bacterium
CAAAGAGGCGCGAATCGCGGAAAGCCGATCTCAGTTCGGATTGGAGTCTGCAACTCGACTCCATGAAGTTGGAATCGCTAGTAATCGCAGATCAGCAATGCTGCGGTGAATACGTTCCCGGGTCTTGTACACACCGCCCGTCAAACCATGGGAGTAGATTGCACCCGAAGACGCATAGCCTGCTGGGCATGTGTTTAAGGTGTGGTTTATGACTGGGGTTAAGTCGTAACAAGGTAGCTGTACCGGAAGGTGCGGCTGGATCACCTCCTTTCTAAGGAGCTTTCCTCACAAACTGATACTTAGCTATTAGTTTGTACCCTCTCTCGGTTGAAACGGTACTCGTTAGGCATCTTTATGGGATGCTTTTTTTATTGCTACTTTACTGATCTACTGACAAGACTATCCTGTAGTAAAAAATTTGAAGAGGGCGTTGTATACATCATCAGGTACTTCTTCGGGTAAAAAGTGTCCGCAGTTAAGTGCCTCGCCAACAACAGGTGTATTGCGTGCAGTATGTTGCTTCCAAATATCAAGTACATCGTAATTTTTTTCTATAAACCCATGTTTACCCCATAGTATGAGCAGCGGACATATTATTTTGCTATCTTGGTCATGATTGTCGTGCTCGAGGTCAATGCTAGCTGCTGCTCGGTAATCATCACAGGTGGCGCGAAGTGTATCTGCTGCTTGAAAACAACGTACATATTCAGCAACAGTGGCTTCATCAAACTTGGCATCAAAGGTAATATCTTGTTGACTCCAACGTTGCAATTTTTCATGCAAATAGTAGCTTGGATCGGCTGCAATCATCCGCTCGGGTAAGTTGTCTGGTTGAATCAGGAAAAACCAGTGGTAATAGCTGGTGGCAAAGCTCTGGTCAACCGTTTGAAACATGTGCAGCGTCGGGACAATGTCCATAAGGCATAACTTGTCAAGAGCATGAGGATAATCACGGGCTAGACGGTGCAATACTCTAGCCCCTCGGTCATGACCAGCGGCAAAAAAGTGCGAATAGCCCAAGGCTGCCATCACCTGCATCATGTCTTGGGACATAGCTTTTTTGCTATAGGTGACATAGTTGGGTTTGCTAATAGGTTTAGAGCTGTCGCCATAGCCGCGCAAGTCAGGGCAAATAACATGGTAGTGATTGGCTAAACGCGGTGCAAGTTTATGCCACATTATGTGAGTTTGTGGGTAGCCATGTAAAAGTAACAGGGGAGGGCCGTTGCCCCCATGCTCGAGGGCAATAGTTACTGTTTCGTCACCGTTATCGGTGGTGATGGTGGTTTGTGTAAACGCAGCACCAAGTTGTATAAAAATCACCAAAAAATCATTACAGAGCTATCAAAAGGCCTTGCCGTAAGAGAAAGTCATCATGTCTCAGTTTTGACCATATCAAGATGCTTTGAGCCGTTCTGGATGATGCTTTTTCCAGTACCTAGTCAACCCCATTACACTCATAGCATCGTTACTCGTTGTGTTGTAGCGTGCTCTAAGCGCCTCAGCTAACCCCGCAGCTTCATAGGTTTGTTGAACATGTGCGTTGAGTCGTTTGGCAAGAGCATCGTTGTCTTCACCTGCTTGCAGGCCTGCCAAAATAATCTCTGCCCAGCGCTGCGTTTCTGCCTCAGCGACCTCGAGGTGCATGGTCACATCTGTAATTGCACCAAAGTGGGTGAGGAGTAGACGGTCAGCCTTGAGGTTTCGCAGTGTTTGGAAAGTGGTATGCCACAGCTCGAGGTTGACCTCGGGTGGCGGTACAGCAGGACGTACCAGCGTGCAAGCGTCGCCAGCATCGCCCATGGCAATGGCAGCGGCATCACCTGTAAATAAATTGCCGTTTAGCTGGTACACCACGTGGCTACCAGCATGTCCGGGGCTGTGAATGACACGAATAGTATGCCCGCCGACGGTTAATGTGTCATTCCCTTGAAGGCTCACAAGCTTGTCTGCAGGGACAGCTAACATCTCACCCCAGAGTGTGTTCATGGCATCACCGTAAATACGTGAGGCGCTATTCCACAGACGGCGAGGGTCGGCTAGGTGCGGCGCACCACCTTCGTGAACGTAGACACGTGCGCCGTAGTTTTGGGCAAGTGCGCCTGCAGCTCCTGCGTGGTCAAGGTGGATGTGGGTAACTAAAACACTGCTAAGGTTGGCCATGCTAAAGCCAGCTTGATTGACGGCTTGCTCGAGCACTGCCAAGCTGCTCCCCGGCCCGCACTCAATCAACATAAACTGGTCAGAGTTGTCCGCATGAGGGACTAGATAGCTACCAATAATGCCCGCACGTCCCTGATGATGCGTGTCAAGTAGATAAAGCCCGTCAAGGTCATACACTAATGGTGCTGTGTTTTGAGCATCTACCGTTGACCCAGATGATTTTGAGTTGTTGGACATAGTAGAACCAGCTTCCTCGTTTTGAAGGTATCGACAGGTTACATCAAACGCATTGATGTTGAGCTTGTGTGGCACAGTCAGCGTCACCAGCAAAGGTCAAAGTATGATTTGTGAAGATGATCCTTTTAACCAGCAGCAACGTGACGCTCGAGCGTCCCAATACCCTCAACCGTCACACGAATAGTATCGCCAACGTGAAGCGGGCCTACACCTTCGGGGGTTCCAGTCAGCACAAGGTCGCCCGGGGTAAGCGTCATAAATTGGCTGATGTAACTCAGCACCTTAGCCACGCTAAAAATCATGTCTTGAGTGTTGCCATCTTGTTTAAGCTCACCGTTAATGTGGGTTTGCACACTTAAGTGAGTAGGGTCAAGGTTGGTCTCGAGCCACGGCCCAACTGGACAAAACTCATCGGCAGATTTACCGCGTGTCCATTGTAAGTCGCTGCGCTGTTTGTCTCTGGCAGTGACATCAATAGCGCAGGTATACCCTAGGACGTGCCCTAAAGCGTCTGCTTCAGTCACTTTAGAAAGGGTTTTACCGATAACAGCCGCAAGCTCACCTTCATAGTGCAAGTTGTCTGTCCAGCTAGGGTAAGGGATAGGTGTGTCAGCATCACTTAAGGTATTGAGCGCTTTGAGGAACAAGCCCGGTTCTTTGGGGAGGTCGTCACCGCCCATCTCTTGAATATGTTTGGCATAGTTTTTGCCTACACAGACGATAATGCGTGGGGTACAAGGTGTCAGCAGCGTCACCTCGGCAAGCTGAACTGTTTCGCCCGTGCGCGTTCCCAGCATGTCACAGACGTGGAGTGTCGTATCATCAACATCTGCCCAAATAGTGCGGTCTTGATAATGTGCGCGGATTCGTCTCATAACGTATTCTCCAATGTTGGGTAAGCAAAAAATATCTTATCTGGTAGTTGAATCTTCGCATAGGCTACTAAGATAACCTTTTTCTTAAATACTAAATTAAATCAATAATCTAAAGCATTAAGTATAAGGCTTTAGCAGACCTTGTTAATGTCAACTAGGCATGTTGCTGATATTACGATGCTAGTTATGCCAACAGTTAACAGTTTATCAGCAGGTATCTTAATGACGCCGCCTTAACGCGGTGAGCTTACCATGAACGTCGTTGACACGCTTGAGTTATAAAATAGATGGCAACAAAAGCACCAACCCCAAGCAGGGTTAGCAGCAATAGATACAGCCAATGGATACACCATAGATACAACTAAGACGGCGGGCCTTTACTAACGGCAATAGTTTGATAGAGTTATGGTAGCCTAATCACATACAAGTAGTGCAGGGAGGTTTTAGTCGTGCGACACGTTCAATCGCTCCGGAGCTGGTTACATCAGAACGGCTTAGGTCGTAAATTGCGGTTTGAAGTAGTTCAAGGTGGCCTGTCTCAGGGTCGGTCAAGATATGTAAGCCATACGTTGGCATTCATCTTGCTGCTGGCATTTTTAATTAGTTGTGGTGGCGGGCGCGTGCAAGAACTTGAAGATGAAAATGCGCGCCTGAGTACGAGTGTAAGCAGTTTAGAAGGTGAACTCGAGCAACAGACGGCTGCTCTGGCTGAACTTGAAGCAGCCCTTGAAGCAGCCAACACCCGCAACACCGAGTTAGAAGCCGTTCAAGCAGATGTTGATGCTATTCGGACAGATTTAGAAACGGCCCAAAGCGCGTTAACGGCTGCCCAAGAAGAACTCAGCACGGCCCAAGAAGCCACTACAACCCTAAGCGGTGATTTAGAAACTGCGCAGACAACGGCAGATACCCTCAGCACCGAGCTAGAAGCAGCCACGACACGCAATAGTGAGCTCGAGACAACAGTTGGCGAGTTACAAGCCAGTATTGAAAGCTTGCAGGCTGAACGCGATGAGCTTACCGTCACCTTAGCTGAACAGGAAGCTGCCCGCAGCAGTTTGCAGGAAGAAGCCACCCGCCTCGACAACGAGATGCAGCGCTTTAGACTCGACCGTGCAGCCATGCGCGTGGCACTGGACAATGCTGAAGCCAGCGTTGCAGACCTCAGCCAAGAAATGAACGCAGCAGCCCAAAACGTAGCTTCGTTAGAGCGGCAGCTCGAGTCCACGCGCAGTCAACTGCAAGCGCGCAACGAACAAGTTGCTAGCCTCGAGGCAAGTATTGCCGAGTTAAGCAGTCAAAACGAAGCTTTAGAAACGGAACTTGCCGAAACGCCAAGCGGACAACTGCAGACCTTGCAAAGCCAGCTCAACACCACCAACCAAGAACGTGGCGTGTTGCAACGTCAGCTTGATGCCAACGAGACCGCCCTGTCTGCGGCTTTAGATGCCCAAGACGAGCTGAGTACCCAACTGGCGCTTGCCGCAGAGCGCTTAGCTGCCGAAGAAGCGCGTGCTAGTGAACTTGCGAGTCAGCGTGAAGCGTTAACCGCAGGGCTGAGCCAGATGGGCCTCGAGATGGGTTCAGAAGATGGCGACATCGTAGGGGCTATTGCTAGTCAACTTGAAACTATTCAAGGGCAAATGCAAACGCTCGAGACCCAAAACAACAGCTTGCTCGAGGAACGCCAGCAATTAGAGCAGCGTATTGAGCAACTTCAGCAAGATTTACAACAACTTGAAGAAGCCGCTGGTGACCAAGAAGGTGCCATGCAAAACTTGCGTGACCAGCGCGATGAAGCCCTAGCTGCCTTGGCCGAACTAGAAACGCAATTTTCAACAACTAGCGAACGCTTACAAACCTTAGAGAGTGCCCGCGCGGCACTCTCACAAGAACTCAGTGCCAGCCAGCAAGCTTTAGCAGACAGCTCAGCAGATAGCGAAAATTTAGAGACGACCATTACAGCCTTACAACAAGAAAATGAAGCACTTAAAACTCAAGTAGCAGACAACGAGGTTGCAGCCGGCACGAGAGTGGCTGAGCTTCAGCGGCAGATGGCCGCAAGCCAACAACAGAATAGTCGTTTAGAAAATACTTTAGATGAAACACGTCGCCAAATTGCCGGTCTCGAGCAAGACCTCGCCCAAAATACTGCTGTGTTTACCCGCCAACTAGACACTGCCCGCTTGCAGTTGCAACAAGCTGTCACGGAAGATAGCGCAGATGTAGCTGACCTTGAGGCTGAGCTGATGGCGCTTACCACCCAGCGCGATAGCGTACAAGAACTGTTGCAGCGCACCCAAGCTGAACTCTTAGCACAGCGTGATAGCTTAACGAGTTTACAAACCGAGGTTGGTGAGCTAAGTGGCGAGCGTGACGCCCTTGCAGCGGAGGTTGACAGCCTCGGTGAACAGATGGCCAACGTTGAGGCTGCAACTGGTCCAATTGCGACCTTACAAGAAGACAACACTCGTCTTATGAACTTGCTGCGGACCCGGGCTCGCGACCAAGTTGCTTTAGAGGCTGAGTTTGAACAAGCTCAAGCGCAACTGGACAGCATGAGTCAAGATATGGCCCAAAATAGCGCAGCGCTTAGCCGTCAGTTAGAGGGTGTGACGGGTCAGCTCGAGCAGCGCACAGCCCAACTTGTAGACCTTGAAGGGCAAGTTGCCGAGCTTACGTCCGCGCGCGCTGACCTGCTGGCAACGGTTGAAAGTTTAGAAGATAGTCAAGACGACCTACAAGGCCGCCTTGAAGCAAGTCTAGCTGGTGCTGCGGAGAGTACAGACGCCTTACAAACACGTATTGCTGATATAGCCAGCCTCGAGGCACGTTTGCAAGAAGTGAGCAGCGAACGCGACGCTCTAGCAGTAGAAGTTGAGACATTGACTGGTCAGGTAGCTAGTTTAGAGGGTATGGACAGTCAAACTGCTAGTTTGCAAGAGGACAACACGCGCCTTATGAACTTGCTGCGGACCCGGGCTCGCGACCAAGTTGCTTTACAAACTGAGTTTGAACAAGCTCAAGCGCAACTGGACAGCATGAGTCAAGATATGGCCCAAAATAGCGCAGCCCTTAGCCGTCAATTAGAGGGTGTGACGGGGCAGCTCGAGCAACGCAGCCAAGACATGATGGCATTGGAAGATGAACTTGCCAATGTAAGTGATGAGCGTGACGATCTGCAAGCTGTGGTGGCTGACCTCGAAGATACTCAAGATGATCTGCAGTCTCGGCTTGAGGCAAGTTTAGCTGCTGCTGCTGAAAGCACTCAAGTACTTCAAGACCGCATGGCTGAACTAGAATCAGCTGCAGCAAACCTTGCGGCCATAACAACTGAACGCGATGATTTGCGTGTGCAACTAGATGCCGCTCAAGAAGACGCTAGCCAGATGCAAGACACGTTGCAACAAACCCAAACTGAAATTGATAGCCTTACGACTGATCTCGAGCAAAGTACAGCATCTTTCACCCAACAACTTGAAAGTTTGCGTACCCAACTTGTCGCCCGTACTAACCGCTTAACTGAGCTAGGACTCGCAAGTAGCGATTTAGAAGCGAGTAATGCTGCCTTACAAGCACAAGTGGATGAACTTGCCAGCGCAGAAGCGGCCATGAGCGACTTACAAGAAGCACGTGATGCGCTAACGGCTGAGCTAGCTGCAGCCAGCACCGAACTGGACGCACAAGCTGCCACGGTCACGGCCCTAGAAGAAGAGCGCAACAGTTTACAAGCTCAATTGGAAGCTGCCAACCTTGACAACAGCAACATCGCTGCCCGCTTAGACGAGCTAACTGCGCAGCTAGACGGCTTACAAGCTGAACTAGACAGCAGCCAAACCAACCGCACAGCCGCGCAAACTGCCCTTGAAATTGTACGTGCCAACAACGCCAACGTGCGCGCCCAACTCGTTGATCTACTCAGCGAACGCGACGCCCTAAGCGAAACCCTACAACTGGCTGAAGCACAAGCTGAGACACTCGAAACAGAGCTCACCGCCCGCGACGCCGCCCTAGCTGCCAGCCAAGACAGCTTAAGTGCCCTCGAGGCAGAACGGGATAATCTTGCGACGAACTTAGCAGAGCTAGACGCCCTGCGCGAGCAAAACGCTATTGTCAGTCAAGCTCGAGACAGTTTGCAAATCGCCCTAAGCAACGTGCAATCCCAACTTGACACGCTAACAACGACCAATAACGAGCTAGACAGCCAAGTTGAAAGCTTAACAACCCAAAACGCAGACCTTAATAGTGGTCTCGAGCAGCAACAAACACAGACAACGGAGCTAGAAACTGAACTTGCACGTTTACAAGACGAGCGCACAGAGCTAACTCAGGCGCGTGACGGATTACAAGCTGAAATGACTACCATGCAAGGTACGCTCACCGACCTGCAAGCTCAACTTGATGCAAGCGGTAGCCAAAACAGCGAGCTTGTGGCGCAGGTAGAGGCCTTGAGCAGTCAAAATGATGACTTACTCAGCAGTCTCGAGGTTGCCCAAGCCGCCCAAGATGCCAGCGCCAACGTGCAAGCCCAACTAGATAGCACAAGCGCCGAGCTCACGGCTTTACAAGGGCAACTTACTACTACCCAAGCTGACCTTACTGCGCTACAAGAAGGTAATGCTGCACTTACAAGCGAGCGTGACACCCTCACTGAAACCGTCACAAGTTTGCAAGCTGACCTCAGCAGCGCGCAAGCTAACCTTGCTGAGCAAGTTGCCAGTTTACAAGCGTCTAACGACGGTTTAGCTGCTGAGTTGACAGCTACGGCTGGCGAGCGTGATGATCTACAAGCGCAAGTTGCTGCCTTGCAAACCCAAGCTAACGAGTTTAATGACATCAATACAGCGCTCGACCAACAGTTACAAGCTGTGACAGATGAACTCAACGAATTACAAGCGAGTATTGACGCGCAAGCTGTAGCTGAGCCCGTTATACCCGGTCCTATTGTGCCCGACCCAGTTGTGCCCGGTGCAGACACAACCCAAGCTGATCTACCGCCCGGTGCGCAGGGGCTTCACATCATTCAAGCAGGTGAGACGCTATCTGCCATTGCCGAGCTTTACTATGGTGATGCTACCTTGTGGCCGGAAATTGTCACCTTCAATGAATTTTTAGAGGTTGACCCAGATACCATTGAAATTGGCGACAGCTTGTTTATTCCCGATTTAGCTGTAAGTCCTTGAGCAACACCATGAGGCTAACTTTTAGAGAGAGGTAGTTATTTTGCCTCTCTTTTTTGGTGGACGTAGAAGATGGTATCAGCTATAGGTGAGGATGTTGTTGACCTATGCCCACCAAATTGATTAACTTGGTAGGTATATTTGTAGCAGTCTCACGTGATGTTGGCAGCACCATCAAATGGGTATTTATAGCAATCACGCGATAAGGTGATACACCCCTAGGCCAGATGATGTTGCTAAACGAATTTTTGACGATGGCAACTTTAACAACATCACATATAACTGCTATTAACCTAAGTTCGGAGTTAATGTACGTCAGTGACATGTCCTGCATGACTATCAGAGAAGTTATGTTGTGAAATACGTTAACGATGGCCTGTGTAGCCTAAATGCTGCCCTTTCAAGGACTGAGGGGTTTTATAGCTACACCACTATATGTGTTAGAGGCGCATTGCTAATTATTTGAAAACATCGAACTCAGGTTACGCAACACCATCACCCTTGATGGTGACACAGGCTGTCATTAAGATCATCCCCCTTGCTTCCCTTCTTCCTTAGTTGACGTACAGCTTTGCACATCAATAACCTGTGACAACATCTCGTAAAATTGTTATTGGTAAGGGCGACTCGAGCCCTCAAAAAATCTTGTGTTGCCATCTCAGATAACATCAGCAATAGTACGACGCCTGAAATTAACCTGCTTGTTTAGCAGCAAGTTGATCTGTGGCCTCATCCCAAGCGGTCATAGCAGTAAGTAACTCAGCCTCGAGCCGAGTATGGTCGCGGCCAAGGTCAGCAAGGGCACTGGCATCAATCGTTTGGGGATTGGCCAGTTGCGTGGTGACCTGCTCGAGTGCGTCTTCAAGCTCGCCAATCTGCTGCTCGAGGCGTTCAAGGCTGCGCTCTAATTGCCATTTAGACGGTAGCTTGTGCGTTGGCTGTTGAGCTTTAGGCGCACTTGCTTGCTTGACAGATGACTTGGAGGCAGCTTCACCATGTCTGTCACCACGTCTGCTGGCACGTTTTTGTTGGTAGTAGTCCCAACCGCCTTCGTAAGCCTCAAA
>JBCCOX010000138.1:0-9467 GCA_039025155.1 Deinococcota bacterium
CTAGTTAGGCGAAAGTGGGTCTCGAGCCCTTTAATCTCTAGCAAACTCACGCAGGTTCACCTTCAAGAAGTTCCTCAGATGATGCTGTTACGGTTGCCTGTCCAAGCGTTTTGCGCACGTCAAACGCATCCCGTACGGCCTCACCAATAAATACCAAAAGCGTCAGCAAGGTTGCTAAGGTCACAAAGCCAGTGATGCCAAGCCACGGCGCTTGCAAGTTGGTTTTGCCTTGATTGAGTAGGTCACCCAGTGACGGCGCGCCAACCCGCAGGCCAAAGCCAAGAAAATCTAGCGACGCCAGAGCGGTCACCGCGCCAACCAACACAAACGGCAAAAACGTAAGCGTGGCGACCAGCGCATTGGGCAAGATATGGCGCACCATAATGGCCCGGTTGCGCACGCCTAGGGCTTTGGCGGCGCGCACAAAGTCAAAATTGCGCGCCCGCAAGACCTCAGCACGCACCACGCCCACCAGCCCCGTCCAACTAAACAGCAACATGAACCCGAGCAGTACCCAAAAAGTTGTCTCCACAAAACTGCTGAGGATAATCAGCAAGTAGAGCGTGGGAATGCCGCCCCAAATTTCCATGAACCGTTGAAATAGCAGATCTACCCAACCGCCAAAAAAACCCTGAATAAGTCCGGCCGCAATGCCCACGATGGAACTCAAAGTCGTGAGGATAAGGCTAAACAGGAGCGTTAAACGCACGCCGTAGATAAGCCCAGCAAGCACGTCCCTGGCTTGGTCGTCGGTACCGAGCCAGTGCTTGCGGCTAGGTGGTGAAGGGGCAGGTTGGGGTAAGCCAAAGTTCACTGTGTTATAGCTCGAGCGAATGAGCGGCCAGACTGTCCAACCGCGTTCAGCAATTAGCTCTTGCACAAACGGGTCACGGTAATCTGCTTCGGTTTCAAAGTCGCCGCCAAAGGCAGTTTCTGGGTAAGCCTGAAACACCGGAAAAAAGTGCCGCCCGGCGTAGTTGACGTAAAGCGGTTTGTCGTTGGCGATGAGTTCTGCTGGAAGCGATAGCCCAAACAAAATTAAAAATATCCACAGGCTTGTAAAGCCACGCTTGTTGGCTTTGAAGGCTTCCCAGCGCCTGCGGGTAAGCGGTGAGACGCGCACGCCCAACACGCGGGTTTCAGGTGGTGCCGGGGCAACAACGTCGGTGAGAGAATCTGTGGGGGAGGTCGCTCGAGCTTGCACATTACTAGAAAGGTCGCTCACACTCACACCTCCCGCGCTTCAAAGTCAATACGTGGGTCAATGACGGTATAGGTGAGGTCACCAATAAGCTGCATGACTAGCCCCAAAAGCGTAAAAAAGTAAAGCGTGGCAAACATAATCGGGTAATCTCGAGTGAGCGCGGCTTCATAGCCAAGGAGTCCAAGGCCGTCCAGTGAAAAGATAATCTCAGTAAGTAGCGAGCCCGTAAACAACACACCCACAAACGCACTTGGAAAGCCTGCAATAACAATGAGCATGGCGTTACGAAACACGTGCCCATACAAGACTTTGCGCTCTTGCGCACCCTTGGCCCGCGCTGTCATCACGTATTGTTTGTTAATTTCTTCTAAAAACGAGTTTTTGGTGAGCAGCGTTAGCCCTGCAAAACCGCCAATCACCATCGACAGAACTGGCAAGGTAATGTGCCACAAGTAGTCGAGTACTTTGCCGATGGTGGAAAGTTCTTCCCAGTTGTTGGAAGTGAGCCCGCGCAGTGGGAACCAATCAAAATAGCGCCCGCCTGCAAACATAATAATCAGCAAAATGGCAAACAAAAAACCGGGGATGGCGTTGCCGATAATCACAATAGTAGACGACCACACGTCAAAGCGCATGCCGTCTTTGACCGCTTTGCGTATCCCTAGAGGAATGGACACGATGTAAACAAGTAACGTTGTCCACACACCCAGCGAGATGGATACAGGCATTTTGTCGAGTACCAGGCTGGTAACAGGCTGCCCCTTAAAAAAGCTTTCACCAAAGTTAAAACGGGCATAGTTACCCAACATTTGGAAAAACCGTATGTGGGGTGGTTTGTCGAAGCCATAGAGGGCTTCAAGTTCAGCAATAAGTTGCTCATCGAGGCCTTCTGAGCCGCGATAACGGCGCTCAACATTATCTTGCAAGTCATTTTCTTCAGTAGCTGTGGGACTACTGGTCTCACCACTACCCGCACCACTAATGCGGGCAGTAGCGTCCATAGCATTGCCTTGAAACTGGGCAAGTGCTTGTTCAACTGGGCCACCCGGTGCAGCTTGAATCACCAAAAAGTTGATGATCATAATGCCGAGTAGCGTCGGAAGTATCAAGATAAGGCGGCGGGCAATATACGCTAGCATCTTGGACCTCTACGACTGCTGAGGTTAATGTTAAATATATGCGTCTGACGGTCTGGCCTTAGTAAAGATGTTTTGACAGTTGATACAACATCACCACATCTCAATTCACGTAACAAAAAATACAAAGTAGATAGTACTTGCCTTGTAGTGATGTGAGTAAAATTAATATCTGTTTTCATTGGATGATACTGATGTAGGCTAATTCGCAGCTTCGATAGCGGCGAGTTTGTCGTCGTCAATCCACCAGGTGATGAAGCCGAGGCTGTACTTGGGCGCAATTTCAGGACGACCAAACTTGTCCCAGAATGCAAGTCTGTACGCGGCAATGTGCCACTGGGGAATGATGTAATGTCCGTTCAAAAGTACCCGGTCAAGCGCGTGGGTGGTAGCAACCAATGTTTCCCGGTCAGGTGCGCTAATGACTTCTTCGATGAGGGCATCTACCACAGGGTCTTGAATGCCGGCTAGGTTGCGGCTGCCGGTGGTGTTGGCAACCTCACTTGACCACATGTCGCGTTGTTCGTTGCCGGGGTTAAGCGACTGGCGCATGGTGGACACGATGATGTCAAAGTCAAAGTCTTGCACGAGGTTCTGGTACTGTGCTTGGTCAACGGTGCGAATGGTGGCAGTGATGCCTAGCCGCTCGAGGTTCTGAACAAAGGGTGCGACAATTCGCTCAAAGTTGGGGTCAATGAGTAAAAACTCAATCTCCATGGCGTCACCAGTTGACGTGTTAGTGAGAACGCCGTCTTGAACGTCCCAACCTGCCTCAGCAAGTAAGCTTCTAGCGGTGCGCAAGCCGTCGCGTATGGTGCCGGAACCGTCGGAGACAGGGAGTTCATAAGGCGTGGTGAAGATATCTTCTGAGAGTTGGTCGCGGTATTGCTCGAGGATTTCTAGTTCTAGGCCAGTAGGAAGGCCGCTCGAGGCAAGTTCGCTGTTTTCAAAAAAGCTATTTGTCCGCGTGTACTGTCCAAAAAAGAGCGTGTCATTGGTCCATTCAAAATCAAACGCATAGGCCAGTGCCTCACGCACGTTGGCATCTGCAAATTTATCCCGACGGGTGTTAAACCAAAAGGCTTGCATGCCTTGGTTGTTTTCGTTGGGGATAAGCTCTTGGGCAAATAAGCCTTCTTCTTTTTCAGGAATGTCGTAGGCGGTAGCCCACTCTCTAGCGATGTTTTCTGAGCGGAAATCGTACTCGTAAGCCCTTAAAGCCTCAATAGACACGGTGGTATCGCGGTAGTAGTCGTAACTGATGACATCAAAGTTGTTTTTGCCAACGTTCACAGGTAGGTCAGCACCCCAATAGTCATCCACCCGTTCGTAGCGAATACCGCGCCCAGCATCTACATCCAAAATGCGGTAAGGACCGCTGCCGAGGGGCGGCTCGAGAGTTGGCTCAGTAAAATCTCGCTCACGCCAGTAGTGCTCGGGTAAGACAATGAGTTGCCCCATAATGAGCGGCAGTTCTTTGTTGATGTCACCTTCAAAGGTAAATTTTACGGTGTACTCGTCAATAGCCTCGGCATTAACCACGCTGCCGTAATAACTTTGATAAAACGGGTGACCGTCCGTAATAAGTGTGTTAAAACTAAACACCACATCTTCACTAGTAATCGGCTCGCCGTCGTGCCACCTTGCTTCGGGGCGTAAGTAAAAGGCAACCCAGCTGCCGTCAGGTGGAACTTCAATGCGCTCAGCTAAAAGCCCGTATTCACTAAAGGCCTCGTCGCTCGAGCGGGTCAGTAGCGTGTCGTAAATAAGCCCCAAACCCACTGACGGACTGCCCTGCAAAATAAACGGGTGCAGACTGTCATAGGTGCCGATGGTGGCGAGCCTAAGCGTACCGCCTTTGGGCGCGTCTGGATTAACGTACTCAAAGTGGCTAAACCCCTCGTTGTATTTGAGGGTGTTGTGTAGCGCAATAGCGTGCCCTATGTAGTTATCTGGATCGCCAAGCTCACTTGCGTGGACGCCAGTTAGTTGGCTGAGACCAGCAACTAACCCAGCAACTAACCCAGCAATCAACGTGTATTTCATATCTACCTCCTGTAAAATAATTAAATACCTAAAAGTTTATGTCTAGTACGTGCTAGCAAGATGCATCACTGCAACATAATGTGCAACCTAGTTCAGCAGGTGTTCAGTGAGTGCAGCTACGATTAAGCAGGTAGTGTGGATATAGTGACGCGATGTACTTGGTAAATAGACGCATCTGATAGATAGACATATCTAATGAATAATATTACGCTATGATGCCGCACAGGTAATGACTGTTATGTTAAAAACTTTCATGCTCGAGTTCCGTAAGGTGACAATCAGTCCTACTAGGTTTGTCCAAGCTTTGATACCATCAAGCTATTACAACCGAACACCATCAAACGCTACCAAACACCATTAAACGTTACCCTTAGTGCAATATTATCTAGTGCAATATCATCACAACAATCCAAACAGCGTATGAACACAAGGTGAACAAACTGAGTCACAGAACACCTGAGTGGGGGTATGTTCCTTCTTGGGCTGTAGTTTATGATAGTTGTATACAAAGAGGTGCTTGCACACATGGCAGCTTTATATAGCTCAAGTAATTAATGGTTTGAAGTAGTATATGTTCCAAAATTTGATGAGCAATTGCGCTTGTAAATTAACGTGTGCAGCTTAAGTAAGTGGTACACATCTAAGTTGTTAGCACAAGCTTGAAATAAGAGTGGCAAGGGCCGTAAAAGCGAGTTTATGTAGATAAGTGATATTGTTGAGGCACTTTAGCTTATGAATGACAAGCGCACCCCAGACACCAACGATCATGACGAAGTCAGTGGTACAGGGTTGCCTCATGCTGAGTTGCCTCACAACAAGTCACCCCATAACGAGTCACACCATGCTGAAGAAACACCTAGACAAGCTGATCAAGAGCTGGCACAAAGGTCAACAGATATAAATCACAATAGGCATCACAGCAGCGCACTCGAGCAGTTGCAGCAGCGCTACAACGCGGTGCTAGACAGTATGATCAGCTACTTCGTTGAACTGGACTGCGACTGGCGTATTCAAAGCCTGAGCCAAATTGCTGCTGACGTGGTGAACAAGCCTGTAGCTGAACTTGTAGGACGTGTTTACTCAGAAGCGTTTCCGCACGATTATGCAACGTTTAAGCCCTACTGTTTAGAAGCCCGCGCGTCGGGTCAGGTTGTGGTGTTTGAAACCCTCTCGAGGCAGCGTATTGGCAGTTGGTTGAGTGTTTATGTGTATCCACAAGCTGATGGACTGCTCATCTATGCACTTGACATTAGCGCGCAGCGCAAAGCCGAAAAAGCCTTTAAGCAGTCTAGGGAACGGCTCGAGCTACTGCGTCAACAAAGCCCACTCGGCATTATTGAGTGGGACAATGACTTTCGTATTTTAACTTGGAACGCCGCTGCAGAGACTATTTTTGGCTTTACTGAAGACGACATATTAGGTGAGTCTTATACTGCGTTTGTGCCTCATGACCAGCGCAAGCAGGTGAGTGAGGTCTTGGCAGAAACACTGACTAACAAGGTGATAACCCACAACGTCAATAGCAACCTCACCAAAGAGGGTGCAGTGATTACCTGTGAGTGGTACAACGTGCCCTTAACCACTGCCGATGGACAGGTGGTTGGGGTTACTGGTTTGGTGCAAGATGTAAGCCGTGAACAGCAGGCTATAGATAAGCTCACCCGGCTAGCAGAATTTCGCCGCAAGCTTGTTGACATCAACCGCGATATTTTGCAGCGCGATTTAGATAATGACCTGTATCAGCACTTGCTCGAGCAAGCTATTGCTACCATTCCGCAAGCCCAAGCGGGAAGTATCGTCATTTCAAATTCAGACGGCTACTATGAATTTGTTGCAGCGTACGGCTATGACCTAGCCCAGCTCAAACATCTGCAGTTGCGTGAACAAGACCTAGCTGTATCTTCCGATGGACGTGCTGCGCGTGTTTACCACGAAGATTTTAAAGACAAGCTCAAGTCGCTAACACCTGAAGACTACGGCCATTTTCGAGAGGTTGGCAGAGTCCACGAGATTCACGTGACCTTGTCTGTTCCCATTAATACAGGCCAAGCGCGCAAAGGGATTTTATTCATTGACAACCTCGAGGTAGGTGATGCGTTTGGCAATGACGCCCTCGAGATGGCGGAGATTTTTGCAGGTCAAATTGGCGTGTATTTGCGCAGGTTGCGTTTAGAAAAAGAACTGCGTGAACGTGAAGTGCGCAACCGTGCACTGCTCGAGGCGCTGCCCGACACTATCAGCCGCCACGACGAAGCTGGGCGCTATTTGGATGTTCGCCCAGGTATGTCGTTTTCATCGCATCATTCACCAACAGAGTTACTTGGCAAACCCCTGCAAGCCTTAATGGGCGATGAGAACCAAGACGCTATCCAAGCTTTTCAAGAAGCACACGACAAAGCCCGCCAAACAAAACGTATACAACATGCCGAGTACAGTTTTATGTTTGAAGGTAAACGCCAGTACCGCGAGGTGCGGGTGGTGGCAACAGAAGCTTTGCAAGCCTTAAGCTCAGACCGTAGCCAAGCTGAGCTGGCCGAAAAGGTAGAGACCATTGCCATTGTGCGCGACATTAGCCGCCAAAAAGCGGCCGAGCAAGCTGTGCTAGAAAGTGAAGCCCGCTACCGAATTATCAGCGACGTGATAACCGACGTGCTCTATGCCTATAAACGCAATGACCAAGGCGGCTTTAGCCGTGACTGGAGTAGCGGTCTTGGTGAGGTTAAACTCACCGGTTACAAAACACAGGAAATCGACGCGCTAGGCGGCTGGCCGGCCATCGTCCACCCAGACGATACTGCCAAAGTCAACTATTTGTCGCACCCGTCGCGGCGGGAACGGGTTGTGGTGGAATACCGCATCATCAGCAAAAGTGGCAGCATTAAGTGGGTACGCGATTTTTCGAGGGCCGTGTTTGATGCCAGCGGTGCAATGATCATTGCCCTTTACGGGGCTAATCAAGATATTACCGAACACAAAGTAGCTGCACGTGCTTTGGAATCTGCAAAAAGTGAGCTCGAGCGTGCCCTAGCTGAAAACAATGCCATCTTAGAAAGTATTACCGATAGTTTTGTGTCTGTAAACGACACGTGGCAACTTAGTTACATCAACAATCGTGCCCTTTCGTATACATCTTTGGACAGTGCTGAGGCTGCCTTGGGAACATCTTACTTTGAGGTTTTTCCGTTTGTTAAAGAGCATGATTTAGAGACTGTCTTTGCAGATACGCTCGCCCAGCAAAGCCCAAAACAACTCGAGCTGTTTTGGCGCGAGCGCTATATTTGGCTAGAAATGCGCATTTACCCAACGCGCAGTGGCCTAGCCATTTATGCAACTGACATCAGCGAGCGCAAACACATGGAACTAGCCTTAACAGCAAGCAACCGTGAGCTTAACCAGCATGTTGATGAAATGGCTGCGTTAAACGCCATGATGCGCACCCTCACCACAGCAACAACCGTGACACAAGCGCTCGAGCTAGCTGTGCCTGTAGTGGCTAAGTTGCTTCATCTTGACTATGTGTCAATTAGCCTACTTGAAGCCAAACACGTCACGCCCCAAGCTAAAGTACCCAAGGATAAGCTAGCTAATCAACTAGCTAAAGACAAAAACCCTGTTGATGTGAACCCTGTTGACATGAACCCTGTTGATGTAGCCCAAGCCGAGGCGAACGTAAATCAGCCGCAGGGCACGTTACAAGACAGCCTGAGTGCAACGCCAGAAGATGCTTCTAAAGACAGCATGACCTATCTGCACGAAGTTGTTCGATATGAAGACGGGCAAATAACACGTCACACGCACCGTGAAGCTATGAGCTACTTACATGAAGACCGCGCAGCCCTGCTAGCCGTTCGTGACAATACAGCTATTTACACGCCCAATGTAGTCGCCATCAACGCGGTTCAAGATGTTCAAGAAAGTACAACCATGGGTTCTGTAGAGACAGCAGCAGTAGAAAAAGTTGTTGCTAATGCAAGCTCAACGCCTGACTTGATAGGGGTCAACGCTAGCGTTGCAACACCCTCAACTGAGGTATCTGCTGATCAGCTACAGGACTCCAGTCAACATCATAGTGGGGTCACCTTAGCGTTGCGCGCCCAACAAGCTCCCATAGGTATTTTGCGCTTAGGGCTTACAGGTGGGCGGGTGCTTAAAGATGCCGAGATGGAACTCGCCCAGACGGTTGCTGGACAAATTGCTAGCGCTGTCAGCAACTTGCGGCTTTTGGAGGTTCAGCAGCGCATTAACCGCGATATGCAAGAGACGAACCGCCAGCTCGAGGACACCAAAGCGCAACTTGAACTCAAAAACAAACGCCTAGTAACGCTGAGTACCCGCGACGCCCTTACAGGTATTTACAACCGCCGCCACCTCGAGACGCAACTTAGCAAAGAATTTGCCAGAGCCGTGCGTTACAACATTCCCTTGAGCGTCATGCTCTGTGATATTGACGACTTTAAGCAAGTTAATGACAGCTTTTCTCACGCTGTAGGAGATGAAGTATTACGGCGCGTCGCTGCCATCATGCAGCAAAACACCCGCGATGTTGATCTGGTGGCCCGCTATGGTGGCGAAGAATTTGTGGTTGTTTTTCCTGAAACAAGCTATCAAGCTGCGCTACACGCTTGTGAAAAAATCAGACACCTTGTTGAAACACACCCTTGGCAAGAGTTAGCTCGAGGCTTACAGGTCACCCTTAGTCAAGGCATTAGCGATGACCTTAAGGTGAACAATCACGAAGAACTGCTGAGCCGCGCTGATAAGCTGCTTTACAAGGCCAAAGGTGCAGGTAAAAACCGCATCGCTACAATTGATGCCATCTTACCTAGCTGATTTACATACGAGTTGATGAGGTGCTTCTGCGTCAAGTTGGACGTTTTCTCGAGCAATACTCAGGGCTTAGGCGAGAGGTGTCTAGCGTTCAAGCGTCGTGTTTATGTGTGGAAATAAGCCTCCAAGATGCATGTCACCATAGTGAGTTAAGCGTTGAGGGATTCACACCCACCAACACAATGATGAAATCAAGGTTGATGCTTGCTCTCAGTAATTCGAGATGAACTTATCGTAAAAACGTCTGATACGAA
>JBCCOX010000139.1:0-9463 GCA_039025155.1 Deinococcota bacterium
CCCGGTGACACCTTACAAATTGGCAACACTAACTCGAGGCTTAAATTTGCCTCCGAGCCAGATGCTTTTTTTAACGCTTGGTGTGCCGAGGGCCCCACCCACCACGTGGCGCTGGGCGTGGGGCATCAGCTAAGTAAACTGCGCAAGTTTAGCCGCTTGAGTGGGCTCGAGCTTGTTGAGATACATTAGTGTTTAACCCACGTAAGGAGACACCATGAACCGCATTGGTTTTGTGCTAAAAGTCAAGCAGCACCTCATAGAGGAGTACAAACAGCATCATCAAAACGTTTGGCCGGACATGTTAAGCGCCCTCAGTGAAACAGGTTGGCACAATTATTCACTGTTTATGAAAGCTGATGGCACCCTGTTTGGCTACTTTGAAACGCCAGATTCGTTAGAAACTGCCGTGAGCAAGATGGCTCACTATGACGTGAATACCCGCTGGCAAGAGCTTATGTCACCTTTTTTTGAGTTTCCTGAAGGCGGCCATGCTGATGAGATGCTGCTCGAGCTAGAAGAAGTGTTCCATCTGGATTAAGCGATGTTGGGCGTTACTACTCACTCAACGCAAACTGCACCTTCATACGATGCGGGTCTGTCTCTGCCAGCGAAAATCCTTGGGTAAACTGCTCAATAGGTAATATATGCGAAATGAGCGGCGCCAACTTCACACCGCCACCTTGCACAAGTGAAATTGCCTCATGAAATGTCTTGTTGAGTGCAAACGAGCCGATGATCTTAAGGTCGCGGCGAAACATGTCATAGGGTGAAAACGGCACGCGCACGCCTTCTGCGGTGACGCCAAACACCCACATCTTGCCGCCCGGTTTCAGGTAGTTAAAGGTATTTTCGATAACTTTGGGGACGCCCGTGGCGTCTGCCACGACATCAAAGCCGTGGGGTGCGTAGTCTTTCAAGTGAGATAGGTCATCTGCAAGCACGGTGGCTGTTGCGCCAAGTTTGGCAGCTAGCTCGAGCCGCCACACTTCGCGGTCTACCATCACTACAGAGGCCGCTCCTGAACGCATGACCGCTTGCATCATGAGGATGCCCATCGGTCCAGCACCAAAAATGAGCATGCTGTCACCTGCTTGGAGCTGCACCTGTTTAAGCCCCCACGCCACGCAGGCCAGTGGCTCCAGTAAGGCTGCTTCGGCAAAGGGCATGTCGCCAATAGGATACACGGCACTTGCAGGCGCGTTTACAAAGTTGGCAAACGCACCATGCCGCGTCACGCCAATAGCTTGTAAGTTTTGACATTGGTTAAATTGCCGCTGCTGGCAAAACGTGCAGTGGTAGCAAGGTAGGTTAGGGTCTGCCGTCACACGGTCACCCACTTTAAAGCGCTGTACCTCGTCACCAACGGCAGTCACAACGCCGCTAAACTCGTGACCAGGCACCAGCGGATAGCGAGCCAGCGCATATGAGCCATGCCAAATGTGTAGGTCAGTCCCGCAGATGCCTGCGTTTCTAATCTCAATCAATACCTCATTTGGGGCAATGTCAGGAGGTGCTTGCTCGAGCACCTCCCCTTCGTGTGGACGGGTAATGTAGGCAGCTTTCATATAGCTATAATCCCTGCTATTTAATTGCCCCCATGGTGAGCCCCGTTACAAGTTGACGCTGGGCAACCCAACCCGCAACCAGCACGGGAATGACCGCCGCGGTTGCTGCTGCGGACATCTTGGCTAAAAACAAATCGCCTTGGGCTGCTTTAAAGGTAGAGATATACACCGACAGCGGGGCGGCGTCACGACTGGTCAAGTTAACGGCCAAAAAGAACTCATTCCAGGTAAAAATCATCGCCAAAAGTGCTGTGGCAGCTAAGCCGGGAATAAGTAAGGGTAAAATAACCTTGGTGAACTCTTGAACTAAGGTCACGCCGTCTAAGCGTGCTGCCTCAATCACCTCATAGGGTACTTCTAACATAAACGACCGCAACATCCAGACAACCAGCGGAAAATTCATACCCGCATACAGAATGATGAGCCCTAAGTGCGTGTCCAGCAAGTTGAGGTTGAGAAAAAGCACGTAGAGGGGCACAATCACCCCGGCTGGCGGTAACATACGGGTGGACATCATCCACAACAGTGAGGAGTCGGTGCGCTTGGTTTGGTAAAACGCCATTGCGTAGGCTGTGGGAACGCCTAACACCAACGACAGCAAAATAGCAAAAAAGGTGATGAGGACGGTATTTTGTAGAAATTCCAAAAACGGCGAATTGGTGAGCGCACTGCGCCAGTTTTCCAAGGTTGGATCAAAGAAAAACTGCGGGGGCATTTGAATGGCCAGTTGCTCAGTTTTAAATGAGGTCATAAACATCCACAAAATGGGAAAGAACATGGCAAACGCCAACAGTAGTGTCACCGTATTTAAGAGGATGACACTAAGCCTCGAGCTACCGGGTTTCATATGTTCACCTCCGAAGATTTTGAGTTACGGCGTAGGACGTTCAAGAAAAGCATAATGACAATATTGGCTAAAATAACTGCAAAAATACCGTAGGCACTCGCGCGCCCAACGTTCCAACGGGAAAAGGCTTCCAAATAGATTTGATACGGCAGGTTTGTGGTGCGAATACCCGGCCCACCCGCAGTTGTTACAAAAATGGTGCCAAACTCACTCAAGATAAAAATGGTTTCTAGTAGCAGCGCAATTTCGACAAAGCGCGTCAAATGCGGAAAGATGATGTGGCGGAACATACTAAACCCACTGGCCCCATCAATTTTGGCGGCCTCGAGGTTGGATTCAGGTAAACTCTGCAAGCCCGCCAGCAAAATAAGCATCACAAAGGGTGTCCACTGCCACGACACAATGCTGATGACCGTAAACATAGGGAAAGCCTCGAGCGCGTAGAAGTTTTGAATCCCCAAAAATCTTAAATAATATGAGACAAACCCAAACGACGGGTCTAACATGATGTTTTTCCACAGCACCGCAGCAGCAACGGGCATCATTAAAAATGGTGAGATAAACAGCGTACGTGCCAGCGCCCGGCCCACAAAAGGTCGGTTGAGTAGCAGCGCAAAGCCCAACCCCAGCACAAAGGTAATCACCACAACCGACAGTGTTAGCACAACCGTATTGATGAGGACGGGAATAAAGTCCACGTTGCTTAAAATGCGCGAATAGTTTCGCCACATCCTACTAAAGCCTATAAACCCTTCTGAGCCGGGCCTTAACAGGTTCCAGTTGGTAAATGAAAACCAAATCGCTAGCGCAAAGGGGACTTGCGTCACCAATACCAGAAACAAAATACCCGGCGACGATAAAAACTTACGCCATTCTTGCTTGTAAGGTTGTGACTGTTTGGTTGCAGCTTCGGTAGAATTGTCCAGCGTACCGCCTGCAGTTGAGCTACTAACGTCAAGTGGCATGTTTTTTGCCATCAATGTCCTCCTTGAGGCAAGCTAAGGATTGAACCTCCGTCGAGATTAAATCGCGGCATCTTGCTCAAATTTGAGAGGCGATAGGTCTCATAGCGTTATTTTTTATGATGTGTCTTGTCCGGAGGATCACTACGTACCTCCAGACAAGTTGTAATGGGTATCTAAAGCTTTTTAACAGTAGCCGTCATCGTGGATGCATCCGACCAGCCATCCCATCCGATAACAACGTTGAGGGGATACTGGTTAGTTGATGTCTCAGCAACTATCAACTATTAGGTGTCATCACGCCATAGCAAGTTTGAGTGAGTCTTGAAGACTTAAAACGTACAGGTGGAGCTACGAACCCCACCTGCAACATTCCCTCTATCTTGGTAACTTGGCGTGGCTTAACAAATACCAGTCATGCACATCAACTTACAAACTTGGCTTAGTAATACTCGGTTTAGTAATTCCCGTCTTAGTAATATCCGGCATCCAGCATGGCATCGTCAGCAAGTTGTTGGGCTCGAGCCAAGCCGTCTTCCACACTTACGCCGCCCGCAAGAATTTCCGAAACAATTTGGGCAACATCGTTACCAATGCCTTGAAACTCTGGAATCTGTACAAACTGCACGCCGGGTGCAATTTGTGGGTTCGCTGTAGCGTCAGTTGGGTCAGCATTCTCGATAGCGCCCAACACAATAGGGGCAAAGGGAGCTGCTTCGGCGTATTCAGGTGCTTCGTAGGTTGAAACGCGCGTACCCGGAGGCACAGCCGCCCAGCCTCGAGCCTCAGCAACTAGGTTGATGTACTCTTTTGAGGTTGCCCATGTCATAAATTTAAACGCAGCTTCTTGGGACTGGCTCGAGCTAGGAATTGCTAAGTTCCACGACCAGAGCCATGCATTGCCTTTTTCAACCGGGCCAACAGGTGCAAGCGCGTAGTCCATGTTGGGGCCTTCATCTGTACCTGCCAAGAAACCTGCAGCAACCGTTGCGTCTACCCACATGGCAGCTTGCCCGGTAGACATAAGTTGCAATGCCTCAGGGAAGCTGATGCCGGTCACGCCGGGCGCACCGCACTCATTCACTAGGTCTCTGTAGAAGGTAACGGCCTCAGTCCATTCAGCACTGTCCAGTTGAGGACGTCCCTCAGCGTCAAACCACTGACCGCCAAAGGTGTTGACAACCGTGGTAATGGGGGCCATGTTGTCACCCCAACCGGGCTTCCCGCGCAATACAATGCCGGCCACGCTGTTATCTGGGTCATTAAGCTGGCAGGCAAAATCACGAATTTGTTCCCACGTAGGACTTTCGGGCATGGTTAGCCCAGCTTCGTCAAACAGTCTTTTGTTGTACATCGTAAAGCTTGATTCAGCGTAAAACGGCACGGCATAAAGCTCATCATTAACGGTAAGTCCCGCTCTAATAGAAGGTAAGAGATCGTCAAAGTCATAGTCGGCAGCGACACTCGGAAACTCACCGTCAAGCGCATCTACCGAGGCAAGCCACCCGTTGGCTGCCCATAAGGGAGCTTCGTAAGCACCTACGGTGACAACATCAAACGAGCCACCACCCGTAGCAACATCTGTTGTGAGGCGGCTGCGCAGTGTGCCTTCATCTAAAAAAAGCCACTCGAGCGCAATGTCTGGGTTGGCCTCTTCAAACGCACTCGAAAGCTCTTGCATCGTGACCATGTCAGGGTTGTTCACCGAGGCAATGGTCAGGGTTGTTTGGGCCGTCGTCACCCCAACAAATACAAACATACTCAGCAGCCAAAATAATTTTTTCATGTGCTCCTCCTCGAGCGAGTTAAATATGGATTAGGGGTAGTACGTCATAGCAGTACACAGTACGCAGTAGTAGTACACGGCAAGACATCAAAGTCTGATGAACCCCGATGACCTTGGGAAAACCTGATGAAACCTAGCAACCACCCCCTTACGGTGCGGCACAGCTTAAACCTCAATTGATTAGCGTGATGCGCAAAGTTACCCTACACGTCAGTTCAAAAAAAGTCAAGACCCTACTCGAGAATCTATGTCTAGGAAGTATTTTTTGACTATGGACACGTGACCAGTATTTTTATACATTTGTATGCTTCAGGTTACTCATTTAGGTCATTTGTTATAGTGCTGAGGTGGCTAATATCACCGACGTAGCGCGTCGAGCAGGGGTTTCACCCACAACGGCAAAACGCGCTATTCACAACCCTGAACTGCTTGCACCAGCCACCCTCAAGCGGGTTAAGCGCGCCATTGCGCAGTTAGCTTATGAACCTGACCAGCGCGCGGCAGCACTCAGAAGCGGGCACAGTAGAACTGTTGGACTTATTGTTGGCAACATTGATGAGCCGTTTTTTGCGTCGCTGATTCGGGTGATTAGCCGTACTTTGCGCACTCAAGGCTATACCCTGCTCGTTGCTGACAACGAATACGACACCCGCAACGAACTGCAGCAACTTAAAACGTTCCAACGCAACCGCATTGCGGGGCTTATTCTTCGTTCGGGCTATGGCAAACCCAACCTCAAATATGTTCAACGCATGAAAGCCAATGACACGGCTATTGTTGAGGTTGATTTTTTGATGCCTGAAAGTCCGTTTAGTCACGTGATGCTCGATAACGCAGGCTGCATGAAACTTGGGCTCGAGTACTTACACGGCCTTGGCCACAGGCGTATTGCCACCCTTGGCAGCTATCACGAAACAATTTTGCCAGATGAACGCACCAAAGCATTTCCCGAGTTAATGGCAGATTTGGGGCTAGTTGTTTCTAAGGCTTACGAGCGCATCATCCACCCGACCTCTGCTGAGGCCTACCGCATTACCCACGAGCTGATGGCCTTACCAGAACCGCCAACGGCACTGTTTGCAACCACCGGGAATTTGGCTAGCGGTGCCTTTCAAGCGTTGCGGGAACGCGGGCTCGAGCTTCCTAAAGATATTTCACTGCTGAGTTTTGACAACTACCCATGGACGCACATGGTAGCCCCGGCCGTTGATGTTATTGCGCAACCCGTTGAAGACATGGGTGTTGCTGCCGCTGAGATGATTCTGCGTGAAATTGAGACACCTGACCGCCCAGCGGAACAGGTGCGCTTTCCCGGCAAGCTTATGAAACGTGGGAGCTGCGCGTCACCTTGTGTCACCATTTTGTGAATTTCCTGAAGGCGGTCATGCTTGTGAGATGCTGCTCGAGCCCGAAGACGTGTTTCACCCTACAACATAGATGAGGCGTTCAAACAAGATAATGGCTGAGATGCTGCTCGAGCCCGAAGACGTGTTTCACCTCGAGTAACTCATGCTGACATCTGTTGGTTACCTTGGAGCCACTCGGATTCATTCCACTGGATATCAACCAGTAAGGGTATTACGCTGCGGTTGATGTCCAGCGGTTTAAGCGCCCGCGACCTGATGAACAGGACGCGCCTAGTCCAATGGCTTGCGCGCAACCAGTCCAACTGCACCAAGTTGAGGTGCGTGGCGCTGAAAGGTCGCGCGCATGGTTAACACGCGGCGGCGAGCAGCGGGCTTTCGCAGCACATTGAACACAATGCGCAGCACGCCAGCTAACCCCTCGTCTTGGATAAGCCGTTTAGGGCGTAGTAGACCCATATCTACAGTCCGTACAGCCTCAACCTCAAACCCGACTGAGGTCACCAAAGCCCGCCAGTCGGCAACCGTGAGCGGTTGCGCGTTTACGCGAATGGCTTTAGCCAAATCTCTACGAACATCATCTTGCAACGCTAAGGGCATGTCATCTGGGCGCAAGCACAGTTCGTGCAGTCCGTAACGGCCGCCCGGACGCAAAATCCGAAAGGCCTCGGCGACAATCTTTGCTTTATGGCTCGGGCTTTGCATGGTGAGAAACGCTTCGCCCATGACCACATCGGCACTGTTTGCTGGTAGCTCACTGTCTTGCGCGCTAGCTTGCAAGCAGCGCTGATTAGCTGCACCCTGCAGCTTGTTTACTACCGCCACGGCCGCCGCATTCTGCTCAACGCCGGTGTAGCTAGCGGGCTGGCGCTCGAGAATGTCCCTAGTTGTAACGCCCAATCCGGGGGCAAACTCCACAACGTCATCGCTAGGGGTGATGTTGAGCTTAGCGAGTAGGTAGCTGGTCAGCTCCCGGCCGCCGGGGCGCAAGACGCGCTTACCTAGGCGGGCTAAAAGCCAGTGACCCGGTACTTTATCTAGGTTGGGTAATGTGTCTAGGTTGGGTGATGTGTCTAGATTGGGTGGGTTGCCTCGTTTTGATACTTTGCTAGCTACCGCATCCTGCTCGGCGGGGCTTGGTGTGTGGCTTGGCGTGTGGGGTATATCGGACATGAAACTATCTCCTTTCGCAGGCGCGGTTGCGCCAGCCGAGTACGCGCCCAGCTAGGGGGCGTAGTAGCACCAGTTCAACGGTGAGCACAACGGCAACCAGCACCAGCGCCCAAGCAAACACGTCGGCGGTTGCAACGTTGGCGCGCGCCCGGGCAACTTCTGCGCCAACACCGCTGGTTGCAGATAACAGTTCGCCCATGACCGCTACACGCAAAGACTGACCGAGTGCCACCGACACCGCGGCCAGTAGCGGCGACGCAACCGCCGGAATGATGACATGCCGCAAGGTGGCAACGCGCCCCAGCTTAAAGGCTGCCGCCATTTCTAGCAGGTCGCGGTCGACGGCACTGACGGCCTCGGCGGTAGCTACTACGATAAGCGGGATAGCCACCCAAAACACCACAAGTTGAGCGGTTTGCCCGCTGGGCCCCAACCAAGTGATGCCCAAAATGACCAGCACAATCGGCGGCAGCGCCATGAGCGCACCCAGCAGGGGCGCACTTACGGCTTTTGCCCACTTGGACAGCCCGTTGAGCGTACCCCAAATGAGCCCTACAGCAAGTGCTAGTAGCACCGCCCCAGCAGCCCGCCCCAGGGTAATTAAGCTGGCCGAAACCAGCTTACCCGAGCGTGCCAAGCTGCTTAGCGCCGCCCAAGTTTCAGGCGGTGACGGGAAGATAAGCTCGGGTTCTCCGCTGGCTAGCCACGTCCACAGTCCCAGTAAAAGAAGTATTCCGAGGCTAGCACCTAGCCCAACGCGGGCCCGTTCAGCTGTCACCAGCTTGCCCGTTAGTAGCTTGTTGGTTAATGATTTTTGGGATGACCTTGAGGATAACTTGAGAGATGACTTTGAAGACGTTATTAATGCGTCAGCAGAGCTAGCTCGACCTGAGCCTTTATCTGAAACCTGATCTGAACCTTGATCTGGAGGTTGACGTCTTGGCGCTTGAGCTGAACCTTGACCTGCAACTTGGTGCGCTGCTCGGCTTAGCGTCTGCTGAGTTGCTGGAACATTTAACTTGGGGGTCATCTTGGATCGGCCAGGTAAAAGTCGCCATCTGGCAATTGTCCGCCGATAATGTCCGGCGATAAGCTAGCTAGTTCGCTAAAAAAGCGCTCGAGCTCACCCCTTGCCTGCGCCGCTACGACGACCTCGAGGTTAAGCCGTGGAATCACCTGTGTCACCAACGCTTCGGGTACTCCGGAGGCTACCGACAAACTCGTAACCGTCGCCGGTTCAGCCGCGTTGACGACGCCCACCGCCGTCTCTAGTGCTGTAAGAATAGTAGCTAACGCAGTCTCGTCGCTGGCTACGACCGTAGGCACCACAATACCCGCTTGGGGAATGCGCGCTGAACTGCCGGTGGCACTGGCCCATTCTGCTTGCAAGTCAAAAAGTCGGCTCAGTGCTTGTCCGTTTTGGCTGGCCTGAGCTAGCGCTACCGAGGCCACGTGTTCCGGCAAGACCGCAAACGCCCCTCACCCACTCACCAATTGGGCGATGACCTCGGGCGCTTGCGCGTAGTACTCGAGCGTAAAATCTTCACCTGGAGTTAGCCCGTTGGCCTCTGCCAAGTAGCGGAACACCAAGTCGGGCATGTCGTTGGGAAAGGGCACTAGCACCGTTTCACCGCGCAAACTTTCCCAGTCAGTAGGTGTACCCTCGGGACCCAGTAACCACAACAACCCCCAGACCACCACAGCCGCCATGCGCACGTCTACACCGCGGTTGTAGAGGTTGGCACCCACGTAAGAAGGTACGGCGG
>JBCCOX010000140.1:0-9443 GCA_039025155.1 Deinococcota bacterium
CCTGCCAGAGCAGGTAATACCAAATCCGGTTGATTCTCAAAGAATCAACTCCTGCGAGAGCAGGTAGGATAAGCTACGGAATCCGTGGTGGACGCAATGATGCCTTTAGGCATTATTCGGGATACAAGCGGATTCCGTATAAGATAAGCTACGAAATCCGCGCTGGACATGTTGAATGCCTTTAAGCATTATTCGAGATATAAGCGGATTTCGTATCACTCTGAACTCAAGTTAACAACGATGCTCAAGCAAAGGCTAGCTTGCAAGTCGTGATAATAATCTGCTGAGTATGTATTCGGCAAGTTCTAGGATCACTACTGGATATCCATTATCAAGAGGTACTTACGTCTATCAAGAGGTACTTACGTCCCGGTACAAGCTTCTTCTGAGACGTAAAATTACTGTGTAAACTGAGTTATATATACTCCCAAGTCAATCAAGTAATTGCGCGATTCACTTAGTTGCGTTGCATATGCCTTGTGTGCAACTGGTATCAACAGTGTTGTCACCTGAGTAGTGACAGCGCGTGATGTTGATGTGTTGTTTGTGTTTCTGTGTAGGTGTGTCTCTATGTAAAGGAGGCTCGTTGTGTTACTTGCTCAGTTTTTGTTTTTACTTGTCATGCTTTACATTGGCAGCCGTTACGGCGGTATTGGTCTGGGCGTTGTGTCTGGTATTGGGCTTAGCATTCAGGTGTTTGTCTTTGGCATGAATCCTACTAGCCCGCCGATTACCGTCATGCTCATTATTATTGCAGTGGTGACCTGTGCGTCTATTTTAGAAGCAGCAGGTGGGCTTAAATACATGTTGCAGATGGCTGAACGCTTGCTGCGCTCGAGGCCGCGTCGCATCACCCTACTTGGTCCCTTAGTGACCTATACTATGACCCTCATGTTGGGCACGGGGCACGCTGTGTACTCGATTATGCCGATCATTGGTGATGTGGCCCTCAAAAATAAAATTCGCCCAGAACGCCCGATGGCGGCTGCATCTGTGGCCTCTCAAATGGGTATTACAGGAAGTCCTATTTCAGCAGCGGTAGTGTACTACCTAGCAACCTTGGCAGACGTTAACATCAGCATCACACTGCTTTCCATTTTGTTTGTGACCATTCCTGCCACGCTAACAGGTGTCATCATCATGTCGCTTTACAGCATGCGGCGCGGCGCAGAGCTAGAAGACGACCCTGTGTTTCAGGAACGTTTGCAGGACCCTCATTGGAAAGACCGTATTGCCAACACCACCGCAACAACCCTAGACGAAGTGTTACCTGCTTCAGCCCGCAACGCAGTCTTACTATTTTTGGCTGCGTTGGTCACAATTGTGGTTATTGCGCTGGTGCCAAGTATTCGCACGGTTGCAGGTAGTGACCGCCCCATCTCTATGTCGGTGATTATTCAAATGATGATGCTTGCCTTTGGTGGGCTCATTCTCATCGTCACCAGAACGCCCACCACCCGGGTTCCAGAAGGCGTAGTGTTCAAGTCCGGCATGGTTGCTGCTATTGCCATTTTTGGCATTGCTTGGATGAGCGATACCTACTTTCAACATGCGCTGCCTGCGTTTGAGTCCGGTATTACAGATATTGTGCAACGCTATCCGTGGACGTTTGCGCTAGCCATGTTTACGGCATCTGTAGTGATCAACTCGCAAGCAGCCACCTGCCGTATGATGTTACCTGTGGGCTTAAGCTTAGGGCTTTCACCCGCTTTGCTCATTGGCATTATGCCGTCGTGTTACGGCTACTTTTTTATTCCTAACTATCCTTCAGATATTGCTACGTGTACCTTTGACACGTCGGGGACAACCTGCATTGGCAAGTTTTACTTCAACCACAGTTTTATGTTGCCCGGCTTAATTGGCGTGGCTACAGCCTGTGTGGTTGGCTATGTTTTAGCTCAGATTTTTATCTGAGGTTGCACTTACAGGTTTTGACAGATGACGGGGTTGACCAGATTAGGTTGATGCCGTCATCTGGTTTGAGGTTGATGAGTGTGGGCTCGAGCATCACCTTCTACAGGTTTTTAAGTCATCTGCAAAAAACCCATATTCTCGTCTTAGACAAGCAATCTCGAGAGCCGCGAACATTGGTACACGTTCCTTTGTCCAAAACACAATACCTGATGATTGTTAGGTTTACGACACAGAACATCTTTTGACGTATCAGCCTATTTTGGGTTAATCCCTTTGGTCATTAACCCGCGTGGCATCCGCATCATCCCATATTGCATTTTCTAGGCGGGTAACGACGCAACTGCCTGCTACACTTAAGCCTATGCAGATAGGCTCATGCGAACCGTAAGTTTTCGGGTGTCGTCTTTGGCACTCCTGTTGCTGCTGGCGCTGACAGCTGCCATCAGCGGACGCATTATGCAACGTCTCCCCAACAGCGTGATCTACTTTGTACGTGAAGATGGCGAGCAGATGCGCTTAGCTCGAGCCTTTCGCAGGTTACCGCCGCGCCCACTACAGCGGCATCTTCAGGCTCGGCTCGAGGCCTTGCTTGCGGGTCCCTCTGCGCGCAACCATGCTGATGACATGTTTAGTAGTATTCCCGAAAGCACACAGCTATATGACCTCCGCGTTCAGGACAGCGTTGTGTACGTGAACTTGTCAGCAGCGTTTCGGCGGGCAAGCTCAGCCCAAAGTGACCGCGCTAGGCTTTATCAGGTCATGTATAGTTTGCTGGCTGCTGACGGTGTAGACGCTGTGGCACTAGCGGTTGAAGGGCATCCGGTACGTTATTTTGGCCGTGACGGCCTCGAGCTTCACTACCCTTGGCGGCGTATCACTGCGCCAGAAGACCTGCTTTGGTGAGCTGCTCAAACGCCCTCAATCAACCACAGTAATTTGAAATTCTTTACTCTAGAGCGCATATTATTTAACTGGCTAGCCAGGCAAGAAATAGATGAGTAAGCTGTTAAGGCGGTATTCATCATACTGTGCTGTGTTGTGCTGTGAGTTAAGCCCCACAAAAACGCATAAAAATTTGTTAGCTGCTGTACGGTAATAGCTGTCTTCTAAGCTCTACAATAGACTATGGTTGCCCTATCTTACTTACATCCGCGGAATGCAGCTCGAGCCTCTTTCGTTGTCATTCGGGCACTCGTACTCATTGGACTCATTAGTTCATCTGCTGTTGCACAAGACCTGCTTTCAAGTAGCCAAGGCCGCGAAACCGTCTTTCAGGCCATGGTTGATGTCTTCAAAGAAAACTACTGGGATGCTGCTTATATAGACTGGGACGAATGGGCAGACAAATACCGCGACGCCGCCTTAAACGCTTCGTCGCGCCGCAGTTTTGATGGCGTGGCCCGGCGCATGGTGTTTGAACTTGAAGACGAACACTCAAGCTGGGTTGGGCGCGTTATTTATGTTGATGATAGCTCAGCGCTGCCAACGTCAGCAGGCCGCCCCGGCTTGGGGTTCCAGCACAATTATCTGGACGGTCTTGGGGTGGTACTCAGCCGTGTGTATCCGCAAACGCCTGCTGCAGACGCTGGTTTAAGACGTGGCGATGTCATCGAAACAATTAACAATCAAGACGTGCGCAACCTAGGTGGGCAAGCTTTGGCTGGCAGAATGTTTGCCCGCGCTGTAGACGCTGGTGATGTGTCGCTCGAGGTACGCCGTGGGCAAAACCTACTTGATATTTTAGTTGAACCCGCCCCGATTCGCTTTGGTGAAGTGCAAAATTTGCCGCAAGGTGAAATGCTCGACAACCACACCGGCTACATTTATATTCCTACGTTTAACGCTAGCAACGTTGCTGATGAGGTCCATAGGCTGACGGCTGAACTGCAATCCCAAGGGGCCGACGCTCTGGTGCTAGATTTACGCGACAACTTAGGCGGGCGTTTAAGTGAGATGGGGCTTGTACTAGGCGCGTTTATAGATGGTACTTGGGCTCAAGCCACCAGTCGCGGCGGTATTGCTTGGTATAGCAGCTATGCTGAGGTAGATGGCATGGGCGTCACCGAGTTGGTTTCGCCAGAGGGTGAGAGTATTTCGCGGTCAGCGATAGAGTCACCTGTGCGCTTTGATGGCAAACTTGCTGTCATTGTAAGTAGTAGCAACAGTAGCGCCGGAGAAATTGCCCCACTCGTGTTACGAAACCAAGGGCGCGCTACCATCATTGGCGAGGCAACTGGCGGCAACGTGGAAGCCGTGCGCGGGTTTGACCTACCCGACGGCAGCGTGGTGATGGTGGCTGTTGCCAACGTGGAAAGCATTGACGGCACACCTTTCGACAGAGGTATTGTGCCAGACATTGAGGCATCGTCTAGCTTACAAGAGTTAGCTCGAGGCTACGACGCACCCGTAGCTGAAGCCATGCGCAGTTTGCGCGACTTGTCGTTTACCCCAAATAAGTTTTTTTAGCGTTTAACTCTCGTTTTGCACGTGCGCCTGTTGCACTTAGCTGTTATGCTAAACGCGCATGGCGCGCGTGCTTTTTTTGTCCAACGGTTACGGCGAAGACGCCATCGGCAGCAAACTTGCCCGTGAGCTTATCCATCAGTGTCCTGAGTTAAGCGTGCAAGCTTATCCTACTGTTGACCAAGGCCGTGCTTACGAGGGTATTTGCCCTATTTTGGGGCCGCGCCAAGTGATGCCGAGTGGCGGTTTGTTGCTGCACAGTTTAGGCATGTTTCTAAACGACATGCGGGCTGGCTTTGTGGGCATGACTTGGCGACAACTTCGTGAACTAAACAAGCTCGAGGCAGACATGTTAATTGTTGTAGGTGACGTATACGCGCTGAGTTTGTCGTTACTTGTCACCACAACTGCCAGATTTTATGTGCAACCGCTTGTGTCTGCGTATCATCAACCTAAGCAGCAGACCAACCTCAACCGCATGACGATGGAGCGGTTCACCAGCCTCGAGCGCTACCTTATTCGTACCAAGGTCACCCAGATGTACGTCCGTGATACGTTAACGGCTCAAACGCTCAGCCAAGACGGCCTCAGCCAGGTGCAGTTTTTGGGAAATCCTATGGTGGACGGGCTAGCAGCTACTAAGCCGCTCGAGCCCATGCGTTTGCGCACACTGGCCAGCCAAGCTGATAACAGCGGTCCCATAATTGCCCTCTTACCCGGCACACGGGACTATGCAGGCAGGTCTTTAGAGGTGATGCTGGCTGCGCTCGAGCAACTCCCAAATGCAACGGGTGTTGTGGCCTGGGCAGGTCAGCAGCTACCTCATCTAAGCGGCTGGCAAGCTGTTCATCATCCTCAAGCTGAGGATGATAGTAACAACAACCTGCATAAGCTCACCGTGTTACACCGTGGGGCGCGGCGGGTGTTACTGTATCAGTCGCGGTTTAACGATGTGCTGGCTGCTGCAGATATGGTGCTGGGTACAGCCGGCACTGCCCACGAGCAAGCTGCAGCGCTGGGTCTTCCCGTATTGAGTTTTGCCTTACCCCCTCACTACACCCCTGCGTTTTTGGCAAATCAACAGCGGCTTTTGGCAGACGCGCTCACCATTAGCAGCCCTGAACCAAGCACGCTCGCTCGAGGGTTAAATGACCTTTGGCACAATGACCACGCCCGCGAGGGCGCAAAAGCTAGTGGCCGCGCGCGCATGGGGCTAGCAGGTGGCTCGAGCGCTATTGCAGCAGATATACTTAGCCGCTGGGCTACTATCGTTGCCTAAACCCTACTAATCCACTCGGCTTTTTTGCTATAGTCCCGTTACGTCCATGATTGATCTCGCACCGTCTCCACCATCTTCAACAACGCAACCATCTTCTAATGCTGCAGAAATAACCTCGATTACAGGTTTGGTAACTGGGTCAGCACAACGCCAGTCAACAGCTACAGCAAGCTCAGGTGAGGCTGCTACATCTGAAAAGCACACGGCTCACAAGGTTGTTGTGTCTTTAGACCACCTTGTCAAAGCCTATCAAACTCCTGCTTATCCTGCGGTAGACGGGTTTTCGCTAGATGTTCAGCAAGGTGAGATGGTGGCGCTACTCGGCCCAAGTGGCTGCGGTAAAACAACCCTACTGCGGCTCATTGCTGGCTTTGAAGTGCCAGATGCTGGCAGCATTGCGCTAGGTGGTCAGGTCGTCAGCGGGCAGGTCGTCAGCGGGCAGGTGCAGGGTAAATTTACATGGGTCAAACCCGAGAAACGTCGGGTGGGCTTTGTGTTTCAAGACTACGCCCTGTTTCCCCACTTGACGGTCTTGCAAAACGTGTTGTTTGGGCTGCACGGCTTTCCCAAACGTAAGCGGCGGGCGCGCGCCCAAGAAGTGATTGAGGTTGTTGGCCTCAACATTTTTAGCCAGCGCTACCCACATCAACTGTCGGGCGGGCAACAGCAGCGGGTGGCCTTGGCTAGGGCGCTTGCACCTAAGCCTACGGTGATGCTGCTAGACGAGCCGTTTAGCAACCTAGACGCTGCCCTGCGCGAAAGCACCCGCGACGAAGTGCGGCGCATCTTGACAAGCTCCCAAACCACCACTATTTTGGTGACCCACGACCAAGAAGAAGCCATGACCTTTGCCGATAAACTAGTTGTCATGCGGCAAGGTCACTTAGAGCAACTCGGCAAGCCCGAAGAGGTTTATTTGCAGCCGCACACGGCGTTTGTAGCCCAGTTTTTAGGTAACACAAATATTTTGCGGGGACAAGCCCAAGGCAAGCAAGTGGAGAGTAGTCTGGGCAAGCTCGAGCTTAGCAAACCCGCTAGCGGTAGCGTCATGGTATCCGTACGACCCGAAGACATTGACTTTGTGCCAGCAGGTCATCCTCAGGTTGATGACGCTGCACCTGCCAAGGTGATAAGCCGCAACTTTAAAGGACACGACCTGACCTTTAGCTGCCAACTTACGCAAGAAACGTCAGCAGAACGCACGGTGATTGTTCACACCGGCCCGCGTTGTGAGGTTCAACCGGGTGATACGGTGTATTTAAGTAGTAAGCGCCCGGCAGTCTTGCTCGAGAGCAGCAGCACAAAACCTAGCTCGAGCCAGACTTAACGCGCACCCCGCACGCCAAGCAACATGGCATATACCGAGGTCGTCGCGGTGATAAACATCTGATTGCCCCGTCTACCCCCAAAGCTGAGGTTAGCAGCAACCTCTGGCACTAAAATTTTGCCAAGCAAGTTACCCTCTGAACTGTAGCAGTGTACGCCGTCCGCCGCACTTATCCATACGTTGTCTTGAACATCTACCCGTAAACCGTCAGGAACACCGGGGTGAATGTCAGCAAAGACGCCGCCTGCAGACAAGTGGTCATCCTCAACCTTAAACCAGCGCACGTGGTGAGGCGCGTTTTCATCGTGTGAGTAGCCGGAGTCGGCAATGTAAAGCCGCGATTCATCTACTGAAAAGGCCAGCCCGTTGGGTTTGACAAAGTCATCTGCCACAATCTGTAAGTGCCCTGTAGTGGGCTCGAGCCTGTACACAAAACAACCGGGCTGCTCCATCTCAGACTGGTAGCCTTCGTAATCACTTAAAATCCCATACGACGGGTCAGTAAACCAAACACTTCCGTCTGACTTGACCACTACATCATTGGGTGAGTTGAGCCGTTTGCCGTTGTAGGTATCTGCCAGTACAGTAATGCTGCCGTCTGCTTCGGTGCGGGTCACGCGCCGCCCGCCGTGTTCGCAGCTAACTAAGCGTCCGTAAACGTCTAAGGTATGCCCGTTTGTGTAGTTGGAGGGCTGCCGAAACACGCTCACCTGACCAGCGCGCCAGCACAACATGCGGTTATTGGGAATATCGCTCCAGATAAACATGTCTACATCTGCGCGGTACACCGGGCCTTCTGCCCACAAGCAACCGCTGGCGAGGCGCTCGAGCTTGGCATTATTAGACACAAGCTGCTTAAAGCGCGGGTCGTGAACTTCCTTAACAGTGCCTTCAACATATTTTTTGCGGTGAAGCTGATGCATTATCTCTCCTCGTTTGTCCCATAAAATTGTAGTACCCAGATAGTGCAGTTTACGCGAGGTGTTAGAGGCTTGCCAACCAACTCGACAACTTTAAATATCAGCAATGATTTCGATGTCATTGTTCTAAGATATGTTATCTACCACATCAAAAGAATGAACTTCAACTCACCTTTATCTTTAAAGTCATCAAACGGTATGATGACGCATGCTTAAAGAGAGGGACAACATGCGCGTCCGCGATACCTCAGGCTTGTCTCGCTACAACTTGGTGACGCCCATGCAGCTCAGCAAGTTGCTCTATTACATGTATCAACAGCCCATAACGGTGGATGATGCTGAACTGAGTCCTAGAGAGGCGTTTGAGGATGGCAGCAACATCTTTATAGGCAGCTTGCCAGTTGCCGCCGCCGAAGGTAATATGGGCGGTACGCTCAGAAACCGCTTGGTGGATGAAACTATCACGGTGTATGCCAAACTGGCTCGATGACGGGTGTCTCGAGCTTATCTAGCTATCTGGTCACCGAATCCGGCCAAGTGCTGGCGTTTTCTATACTCATGGATAACTTTGTTGGCTTTACAAGCGACATGCGCCGCTTGCAGGACGTGCTCATGCGGGAGATGGTGACGTTTTAGATTAGGCACTTTAGATTAGGTACTGGTCTAGCATCAACATGAGTGTGACGTGGCTCGAGACATGCGTCTTAGGAAACGTGGCTCGAGCCAGTTTTGTCAAGAATTAAGCACTTGAAGATGAATCCACCTTGAAGATAAATCCACCTTGAAGACGCATCTTTTAATTCCTGAGCAAAGCTTGTGGGTGTATCTATCACATAACTGTAAGAGGGCAGCTAACTGCATAAGTCCTATTTATATCATTCAGCGTCGTGTGTCACCTCGTAATGTAGCCACACGCAGCCGTTGTTGTAGCTAGCTGTCTTAATGAGGTTTAAGTGGGTTGTGGAGGTATCATCTCTAAATACGGGAATACCTTTGCCCAAAACAATTGGATTCACTTTGAGGATGACCTTATCAACAAGTCCTGATTGTAAAAGCTGGCTGGCAAGTGTGCTGCCGCCGCATAGGTAAATGGGGCCACCTGCTTGCTGTTTGAGCGTGCGGGTAAATGCAACAGGGTCGTCGTTAACGAGCTGTACGTGTTCGTCGGGGCTTTGGGTCATGGTGCTCGAGACCACATAGCTTGTGAGCATAGGATAGGGATTGGTGACGCCTACTTGCAGGCCAACCTCATAGGTTTTGCGGCCCATAATGACCGTATCAAAATGACTAAGTGACGCCAAATAGTCATCAACGTGTGCGCCAGTTTCTAAAAAACCCTGCCATGTGCCGTCGTCATGGGCAATAAACCCATCGGCACTGCAGGCAACGTAGTAGCTGAGTTGCTGCATAAAAATCCTTGCTGTGTTGTGAAAAAGAACAGAAAAGTGCGCCACCAAATCATATAACCAAGTCATATAACTTGTACTGGTGATGAGCGATAAGCCGCCTTGTTATCAAGGGAATCACATCAACTTCGAGA
>JBCCOX010000141.1:0-9370 GCA_039025155.1 Deinococcota bacterium
ATCTTCTACATCAATATCTTCAGCATCTTCTACGCCAGAGGCTTCATCAGCATCAACCATCTCGGCTGGCGCGTCGTCTTCATTTACATCAGTATCATCACTAGGGCTTACCTCGACCACAACATCCTCGGACATATCTTCTGTCATGTTGCTGCCGTCATCATCTGCCATATCATCATCTGCCATGTCGGTCATATCTGCAGCAGCGTCATCAGCAGTGTCGTCAAGAGCGTCATCAGCAGTGTCAGGTGTCATCTCAGGTGCTGGTATCTCAGTGGCATCATCTGTGCTGACATCTGTGTCGGTATCGTCCTCAGAGGTTGTGTCATCCGCCATCTCTACTGGTATGGTGTCTGTAACGTCTTCAGTCGAGCTGACATCTGTATCGTCTGACATCTCCGACATCATGTCAGCAGCAGTCTCAGTATCATCATCTGCCATACTTTCAGAACTGTCATCAGGCACAGGTGTGACAGGTGCTTGCACAATTGGCGTTACTGGCTGTGTGACTACTGGCTGTGTGACTACTGGCTGTGTGACTACCGGTGGGGTGATGACCGTTGGGACAAGTGAGCTGCTACTGAGTTCGCTGACTGCGCGCGCTTGCAAGTTGATGAGGCGCGTCCGCAAACTGTCGCGTTGCGCTTGTAATGCACTTTCCCGCTGCGCTAAATTACTACGGCTCAAGCTGAGTTGCTCAGTCCGTTGACTTAGGTTGAGGTCTTCTTGGGTGAGGCGTGCTTGTTCGCGGGCAAGCTCAGCTTCGCGGCTAGCGAGTTGGTTGCGGCGCTCGGTGATGGCTACTTCTTGCGCGCTGATGGCAGCTTGCTGGGCGTTCACGGCAGCGGTTTGACTGGGCGTAACGCTGTCTTGCATGGCAAGGGCGTCTTCTTGGGCAGTTAGGGCCGCGCGTTGTGCGCTCAGGGCATTTTCTTGAGCCGCTAAGATATTTCGCTGGCCACTTAGCTCGCGGGTGGCTTGTTCTAAAGTGGCTCGAGCCTGCACAAGGCTAGCTTGATCAGCGTCCAGACTGGCTTGTTCAGCAGCTAGCGCGCCTGCTTCTTGGCTGAGGCTAGTTGCTTGTGCGTCTATGTCACGTAAACTCGCCGCTTCACTATCAACACTGCTGCGGAAGCGCTCGAGGTTGGCGCGGCGGCTATCTAAACTGCGTAACTCTGTTTGCACTTGTGTTTGCCGCTCGAGGACGGCAGCCCGTCTACTCGCAAGGCCGTCAGCTTGACTGACTAGGCTAGTCCGACGTTGCTCGATAGCAAGTTGATTTTGTTGGAGTGCCTGCTGTCCAGTAGTTAGCCCCAGTGCTTGACTATCTAATTCACTGCGTTGTTGGGCAAGGGTAAAACGCCGCTCTTCAAGCGCAACTTCTTGGGCGTCAATGGCAGCTTGTTGGGCGTTTATTGCAGCTTGTTGGGCTGCAGAAATATCCGTTTGCAGGGCAAGTGCTTGTTCTTGCGCAGTTAGGGCCGCCCGCTGTGCTTCAAGGGCGTTTTCTTGCATAGTTAGTACGTTTTGCTGGCCTTCTAAAGCGCGTTCGCCTTCAACAAGCGCAGCAGCTAAGGCGTCTAGGCGAGCGGCCTCTGCGGCTAGGGCAGCTTCATCTTGTTGTAAGCCCGCGCGCGCGTTGGCTAAATCTGCCTCTGCTTGATCTAAGCTGCGCAGCTCAGCATCAAGTTGAACCTGTCTACTCGACAGGCTAGCTTCGTCTTCAGCAAGGCCTGTTGTAGCTACCTCGAGCTGGTCTAAGAGCACCTGAAGCTCTGCCGTTTGAGCTTGTCCAGTCCCCCAGATGAGCCCTAAGAGTCCTAGCAACATAAGCAGGTGAGTTGGTTTCATGTGGCCTCCAGAATGATGGCGATAGATTGCTTGTATGTGTTGCCTATAAACTTTTACATACGTACTCTATTTATATGTGTACGCTTTGCACATGCGCTTTGAATGCAAACTGCTGCGAACTTAATAACTACCTTCCAAAACATAGTGACCCCAAAAATAGTCAAGCTGTCACGCACGGTCTAAGCTAAGGTGCAGTAGATATAGCTTGTTTGATATATACAACTTTCTTATATAGATACAACTTGCTCGAGTTCTGTACTAACAGGTGTCACAAGCGTGCGTCATGTTGCAACTTCACCACACGTACCTTCATAACGTAACAGATAACATCTAGCTACGTTAAACATGAGCCACACCACAACTTGCTAACTAGATGAAGCCTAGGGAGGCTCATAGGTTGCCTGCTCGAATCGTGAGCTGGTATCCCTAAAACCCCCTTCAAAAAATCCCTCAGAAGATACTGGGAAACGTAACTACTGCTTATACCCTGACATGCTTGGGCGCAGCTCAGAACAAGCTCACCACAAGCCAGCAAGATACTCTTTCACAGCATAACTTGAAAGCACCGGGCATAACTGCACCTAGCACTATGAAGCGTGCACTAAGTACCCCCAAGTTGAAAAGTGGCAATTATCAAACTCAGCAGCGCCCATCCTTAACCGCTAGACGCTATCTGAAAACTGCGGTTTCCAGATAGGAGGTACTTATGAAGCTTATGGTTGAATTGTCAAGATTATCTGAATGTGTTGGCTAGGTCTTACGAAGGTCATCAAATAGCTTGAAGATAGCCTCATTTAGGTTAGAGATAACCTTACTACTTACCTGAGGCTGGACGATCATGACACGCTGAACTTATTATGCTGATTATGCCTGAACTGTGTCCGAGCTGTTTATGATGCACTGTTTATGGTGCAATGGTTTCAAGAGATGGTGTTCAAGAGTCTGTGAGGTTATTTAGCGACTTGCAACACAATACTTTAGCTAGAGTGTTAGGCACATCAGTGAAGCCTAATGCACAGTTATGAACATCTGCTTGAACGATAGGCTGCTCGAGCCGCATAATACGCATAACATATGTCTCAACACGTGGAAGATGGCTATTACAGTTTAGGACAGCCTAAAGAGGAACGCATATCTGAAGGGGGGAACTGATGCAACTTAAAGATCTAATTCACCTTTGCGAACACTACAGCACACTTGGGTTTGAAGCACGCATGCAACTTGCCGAAATGCTCAAAGGCAACTTTAGTGATGTCAACAGTGCTGCGTATGACATCATTAAAGATTTTTTGACCGACGCCAGTCTAAGGGGCGATCAAGAATTGTCCCAAGACACCAGTACCTTCTTTGAGCACGCTAATACACATCTAACAACACACACATCAGGATGATGTAATGACAAAATCATCCTGATGTGTGGCTGTATTGTGTCTGGGCTTACTCGTGTATAGTGCTAAAAGGGCATTAGCACTGAATCACGCTGTTGGTTGTTCCTAGTGAATTGGCGACCTCGGTATCGGCGGCATCATCGTTAAAAAAGTGATAATCGCCATCGTTGCGCTGGGTCATGTAACGAAACTGATAACTTTCTTCGGGAGATACTTCCTGAATGAGCTTCCACTTGCCATTTTTGAGTTTTTCAAAGGCAATAGGTTGCCAGTCGTTAAAGTCGGCAAGCAAATGAACGTTGTCTAAGTCGGCATCTTTGGGAAGTTCAAAGGTGAGCTTGGTAACTTTTCTGCTTTTAACAAATTTCTTCTTAATCATGATAAACTCCTGAGATAGCGCACCTTTGTAGAAGATGTACCTATAGTGCATAAAATTGCTAGTTGCTGAAATATATTGCCTAATCGTGTGGTATTTGAAACAACCTTGAGCCCTGTTGGCAGTGGCCCTCACACCTTGATTAAATGCTGCAGCAAGCACAATTACTGATAGTGATACTTGTCAAAATATGCCCTGTAAGGTCTTTACAAGCAAACGAAAGATAGTGAGAATGCTGGCGCAAAAATATTCTCAGCTTCAAGCGCTTTTATTATAGATAAGGTTCTCATAAGACGCTGTTTTGTAGGGTGCTAAAGTTAACCGCCTAGTGTCGTTATAATTCAAGATTTGCTCGAGCCCATCTTCACAAGTCTGAATATCTTTAACGAGGCTTAAAACGCTTGTCTCGAGTACACTAAATAAATATGTCCACCTCATGTATCTATTTCTTTGAGCAGCCCACAACAGATACCCATCACCCAAATGACTAACACGCAGCCAAGCACCTCCCCGCTGTATGTTGTTGCCGTGGCGGCCATTATTGTGCGCGGCAGCAAGGTGCTGGCCATGCGCAGGTCACAGCATAAAGATGCAGGTGCGGGCTTGTGGGAAACCTTGTCGGGTCGGGTAGATGCTGGCGAGGAACCTCTTGAAACCATCAAGCGCGAGATTGTGGAGGAGTGCGGGTTAGGTGTCAACGTTGATCCTCGGCCAGTGACAAGTTATAGCGCCATGCGAGCTGGCAAACCCATGATTGTGATTGTTTACCAAGCAGATTATGTGTCTGGTGAGGTTGTCCGCAGTGACGAGCACGACGACCATGCATGGCTCACACCAGATGAATTTGTGGCCCGCTCGAGTCTAAGCAAGTTAGCAAAGGCTATTTACAGTGTCTTCAACACCATCAGCTAAATTACAACCTCAAATGTGCTGTCACTGCTTTGGCAAGCTGCATAACCTGTTCAGGTTGATGGGCAAGGTGTCTCAGTGGGCCGTCAATAACTAGGACAGCTAGGCCGTGAACTAAACTCCACGCGGCCATTGTTGCGGCTATGTGAGCCTCACCTGTTAGGTCAAATTCGCGCACAACACTGGCTAACACGCGGTAGACGGGCGCGTCACTCAGATCACTGGGAACGTCATCACGGGCGTACGAAAACATAAGCTGAAACAGGGCAGGGTGGTCAGTTGCATAGCGAATGTAGGCCACGCCAATGGCCTCGAGCCGTGCTTGGGGTGTTTTACAACCCTCTTTAGCTTGGGTTGAAAGCTCATCCAGCGTCCACAAACTAACCTCAGCTAAAGCAGTCAGTAGCGCATCTTTGTTTTTGAAATGATGATATGGCGCACCCGGACTCACACCTGCTTGGCGGGCAACTTCACGCATACTCAACTTTGCTATCCCGTTACGCTCAACAAGGTCAATAGCAGCTTTTAACAAGCTATTGCGCAAATCTCCATGATGATAGTTGGGCTTTAATCTTGACATTGTTTAGATAATACCGTATGCTGCCTTTAGTAGTAATCTAAACGGTGATTAGATTACTTGTCCTGTTCAGCCACTTGGTTGTCTAGGACTTAAATAATGGAGGTCAAACAATGACAACAGTATCAGTGGTGTATCACTCAGGTTTTGGGAATACAGCAAAAGTGGCAGCAAGCGTTGCGCAAGGTGCAGCCTCTGTAGAAGGTGTCATCACCCAGAGTTTGGAGCTCACAGATGCTCAATTAGACGGTGGGCGTTGGCAAGATGAGCAAATGTTAGCAACACTAAATGCCTCAGATGCCATTGTATTTGGCTCGCCAACCTACATGGGTATGGTGTCTGGGGTATTTAAATGTTTTGCGGATGCAACGGCACCTTTGTGGATGAGTATGGGTTGGAAAAATAAGTTAGCAGGCGGCTTTACAACCTCGAGCCACCCATCTGGTGACAAAGTAATGACCTTGCACTACATGGCGACGCTAGCGGCTCAACTCAGAATGTTATGGATTGGCCCAGCCGAACCTGCCTCACACTTATCTGGGAGTGATGAAGGTATTGACCAGTGGGGATTTTATATCGGTGTGGGCGCGCTGGGGAACATGAACCAAGGTATGAACGTACCAACCGAAGGCGACTTGAAAACGGCAGCAAAGTACGGCGAGCGAATTGCTAACGCAGCTTTACGTTGGTAGGTTTGAGGTAACGGGCAATAGATTTGAGAAGTACTTGATGTGGCTTCATCGAAATTAGCTGTTTCTGAGCTTTGGCAAACGTGAAAGTTATGCTGTTTTGTACACAACCCACTCGGTGTAAATCTCAGGCCGAATGATCTCAATTTTGATAGGTTTTACAGTAGTAAAACAGACCCATTGCCAGTCATCAATAGCTTCAAATGACTCAGCGGATACATGATGTAGATAGCCTGCCCTAGAGATGTCAACCTTACCTTTCTCCATGATGATTTTAGGAGGCAGGCTTGTTTCTTCAAGCTGCCAAGCTAGGTGACCTTGCGCGTTAGGACGTTTTGGCAATGCAAAAGCGATAGCAAGCTCGAGCTTGTGAATAGCGTAAACGGCAGTTAGCTTATCTTGAGTGCTTCCAATACCTCTGGCTGGATGTGGGAAAAGTGTTGTGAATTTGGATGAACTACCGTGATAAAGCGTTTTGGAATCATGAGCAACCGTATTCATTGAGTTAGAGCCAGTCGTTTTTCCTAAACATAATGAGCATCACCACGGCAATCGTGAGCATAAACGCCCACAGCACAAAGTAACCCCAGTTCCAGGTGAGTTCTGGCATCACTTCAAAGTTCATGCCGTAAACGCCCACCAAAAAACTTAACGGAATAAAGATGGTGGAAATGACGGTCAGGACCTGTATGACCTCATTCATTTTGATGCTTAAGGTGGTTACGTAAAGCTCATGGAGGTTGCTGAGTTGTTCGCGGAGGGCCTCGAGCCTATCGCTTGCCTCATTAGTATGGTCACTGACATCTCGCAAAAAAGCCTTGGTGTCGTCATTTAAAAAGCCGCTGTTAGCATTGATGAGGCTGTGCATCATGCTGGTAAGCGGTTTAAGGGCCCGCCGTAAGGTGATAAGGTCGCGCCGTAAGGTGGTGATGCGGTCAAGGGTGTGGCGGCGGGGCGCACTGACAATGGTGTCCTCGAGCGCTTCAAGTTGCATATCATAATGGTCAAGTACCAGCAGATAGGTGTCCACCACAATGTCAATCAGGCTGTACAGCAAATAGCCAGCGCCACCTGCATAAAACCGCTCTGGGGCTGCCGTAAGGCGTTTTCTAAGCGGGTCAAAAATGTCATCTTGCCGTTCCTGAAATGAAATAACGAACCCGTCTTGCAAGATAAAACTGAGTTGTTCATCCTCGAGCCGGCCATTTTTAAGCCACAGCATTCGCAAAACGACATACAAATAATCATCAAACACCTCGACCTTGGCGCGGTGCTCGGGGTTGACAATGTCTTCTAAGGTCAAGTTGTGAATCTGGAAGGCCTCGCCAAGCTTGCGGATAATACGTGTATTGTGAATGCCAAACACGTCAATCCAGCGTAGTTCACCTGCGGTTATAGTAATAGCACTGTCTAGTTTTACTGCGCGTTCATAGCTAGCTACGTCTGCCTCAACCCGAAACAGATCAATGCTGATGGGTTCGTTGGTAAACTCTCCGCTGTAGACAACGCTGCCGGGGGCTAGCCCTACTTGTTTACTACGTTTACCCAACGATTTTAAGAGGGTTGAGGATGACTTTAGCATTGTAGGTAGTGCAAGCAGACGGAAAGCTGCTGGTAATGTAAAAAAGATGTGCGTGATGGACGTGACATGATGGCTCGAGCATAGCTGCAGGTAGAAGGTGATGTCTCAAGACTTTTCAACATTCAGAACGTTAGGCGAGGTATTTGGAGTCAGTGACAACATACAACTGAACGTCTTGGGTTAGGATAGCAGCATCATGAAAAAGTTAATTAATGCTGTTGATGACGTGTTAACCGAGCAGCTTCAGGGTATGGCGCTAGCCCACCCAGAACTGAGCGCTAGCTTAGACCCGTTTTACATCACCAGAGCAGACGGCCCCACCCAAGGTGAGGTGGCCGTGATTTCCGGGGGTGGCAGTGGTCATGAACCCATGCACGGCGGCTATGTTGGTCAGGGGATGTTAGCAGCAGCCTGTCCGGGGCAGATTTTTACCTCGCCAACGCCAGACCAGATGTTAGAAGCCGCCAAAGCTGCCCACGGCGGCGCAGGCGTGTTATTTCTGGTTAAAAACTACACGGGGGATGTCCTCAACTTTGAAACGGCCACAGAGTTACTTCACATGGAAGGTATTCCCGTCCAAGCGGTGTTAATTGATGACGACATCGCGGTGAAAGATAGCCTCCACACAGCTGGGCGGCGCGGGGTTGGGGCAACCGTCATCATCGAAAAAATTGTCGGTGCAGCAGCGGCATCTGGCTACGACCTTGACCAATGTGCCAGCTTGGCGCGCAACCTTAACTTGCGCTCACGTTCAATGGGCATGGCCTTAACCTCCTGCATTGTGCCAGCCAACGGCAAACCTACGTTTAATCTTGCTGACAATGAAATGGAAATTGGCATTGGCATTCATGGCGAACCTGGTCAGGAGCGCATTCCGTGGCAACCGGTTGACGAGGTGACGGCCCGCATGACCACTGAAATTTTAGAAGATGTCGGCTACAGCCGCACGGTGCGCGAGTGGGACAGAGACGCTGGCGACTGGCAAGAACGCGAGCTGATTGACGACCCCTTTGGCGAAGGTGACAAGATGATTGCCCTGGTCAACAGCATGGGCGGCACGCCTGTGTCTGAGCTGTACGCGGTCTACCGCAAACTTGCGCAGGTGTGTGAAGAACGCGGCATTGCCCTAGCGCGGAACTTGGTGGGGCCCTACATTACCTCACTCGAGATGCAAGGGTTCTCCATCACCCTCGTTAAAGCTAGTGACGACATACTGAATTTTTGGGACGCCCCTGTGCACACACCCGCCTTGCGCTGGGGCGTGTAGGTAGCTATGGCAGACATTAACAACGACCAAGTGCTGGCCTGGTTATCCGCCTGTGCTGAAGCCATGACCGAGCATAAACAAGAACTCACCGACCTAGACGCGGCTACTGGCGACGCCGACCACGGCAACAACATGGCGAGGGGCTTTGACAAAGTGCAAGGCTCCCTAGAAGGTCACGCAGGTAAACCCGCCGGTGACGTGCTTAAAGCCGTTGCTATGACGCTCATGTCCAGCGTAGGCGGTGCAAGTGGGCCGCTGTACGGGTCGTACTTTATGAAAGCAGCGGCCGCCGTCCAAGGGCCAGATGGCATCAGTACAGATGAACTGGCAGACATGTTGCGGGCTGGGGTGGATGCCGTCAAACAGCGCGGCCGCGCAGAAACAGGCGAAAAAACCATGATTGATGCGCTCGAGCCCGCTGCTGCTGCCGCCAAACAAGCAGTCAGCGACGGTAAAGATGTGCTTGCTGTGCTGGAAGACATAGTGACAGCCGCCAAAGCAGGCATGGAATACACGGTTGAGCTTAAAGCAACGAAGGGCCGTGCCAGTTACCAAGGTGAAAAAAGCATTGGCCATCAAGACCCCGGGGCAACCTCGAGCTATTACATGCTACACGCGCTTTACGACATCATGACGGCAGAGTTTCCCAGTTAAGTTGTGATCGGCCTCGTCCTTGTTTCCCACAGTGCCACCCTCGCCCGTGGCGTGTTAGAACTGGCGCAGCAGATGTC
>JBCCOX010000142.1:0-9361 GCA_039025155.1 Deinococcota bacterium
ATTTCAGCTTCGTCGCGCACGCCGCCCAAACTCATGCGCACAAACTGGCGGTTGAGGCTTCTGGCGATGGATTTACCCAACGAGGTTTTACCTACACCGGGCGGGCCTACAAAGCAGAGGATAGGCGCTTTGTAGGTGGCATCTTCCATGTCTTTGGTGAGTTGACGCACGGCTAAAAACTCTAAGATGCGGTCTTTGGGTTCTTCTAATGCGTAATGGTCTTCGTCTAGCACAGTCTCGGTGTGTTTAATGTCGAGGTGTTCTTCGTCCATTTCGGACCACGGTAGGTCGAGCAGGGTGTCTAAGTAGGTGCGCACGACGGTTGCTTCAGGTGAGCCGCCGGGCATTTTCTCGAGCCTATCGAGTTCTTTGAGCGCCCGTTTTTCAGCGTGCTCGGGCATGGCTTTTTCTTTGATGCGCTCGCGCAGTTCTTCGGTTTCTGCAATGACATCTTCGCCGCCGCCGAGTTCTTTTTGAATGGCTTTCATCTGCTCGCGCAGGTAGTACTCGCGCTGGTTGGCATCCATTTGCTGCTTGACGCGGGCAGAGACTTGTTTTTCGGTGTCAAAGCGCTCTAAATCGCGGGATAAAAATTCATAGACAAGCTCGAGCCGCTTGCCCACATCCGTCTCTTCTAAAATGCGCTGTTTGTCCGCAATGTTCCACGTGCTGTACTTGCTAATCGCATCAGAAAGCGCGCCGGGGTCGCGCAAGCTGCGCAAGTTTTCCAAGTGAAATGAATCTAAGCGCAAGGTTTTATTTTGCTGAGCGTATTTCTCAAACGAGCCTTTCACCTGCTCCATAAGCGGGCGTTGTTTGTCGGCGCTGTTACCGGTTTCGGCAAGGGTATCCACCCGGGCACGTAGTGACAAACCGGGGATAAACTCAGCAACTTTGGCACGCTCACGGCCTTCAACTAGCACCTGCAAGGTATCGTCTGGGAGGCGGATAACTTGTTTGATGACACCAAGCGTGCCAATGTCGTAAAGGTCTTCACCTAGTGGGTCGTCTACACTCGGTTCGCGTTGTGCGAGTAGCAAGACACGGTTGTCGGTTGCTTGGGCTTCTTCGAGCGCACGTTTTGACTTGGGTCTGCCTACATCCACATTGTGCAAGGTGCGGGGCATGACGGTCTCAGTACGCAGGGCAATAACTGGTAATTCCCATTCCATGCACCTAGTAAACCGCAAGTACCTTAAACAAGTCCGTAAGGTGGCTAACGAGGCGTTTGTGTGCAGGTTTTTGGTACGCTGGCTTACAACTCGGGGTGGGTTTGGTGGTTGTTGTAGGTTAATGGTGTATGTGTGAGGTTGGAAAGAGGATGAAGGGAAGATTTTATTAGCTTCCGTACACGTAGCAACCTATTGTGGAGTTGCGATTCATTGGGTGAAATGATGATGCGCTATGTCAGCATCAGCTTTTAGGGCAGTGTTGATATTGAGTTTAGTCTCATCAGCATGATTTAGGTGATGATGCACTAAACCAAGTTAACGCCAATGCTTAAACGGATGATGCGCCAGATAAGCGTTGCTATAGCGCCCATCGTTAGATACTTCCTGAGTTACCCAGTCAGGTAAGCTCACCTGCTGCTCAGCGCGTTCAAGTTCAACCTCAGCAAGAACTAAGCCAGCGTTGTGACCTGCAAACACGTCCACTGTCCAAGTGAGGCCGTGAACGTCTTGGCTGTAGCGTGTTTTGTCAATAATAGGCTGCTGGCATAAAGTATTAAGGATGTTTTGGGCGTCGTCTAAGGGAATGGGATACTCGAACTCGAGCCGCTCCAAACTACCCTTGCTTATATCGCTTGCCCCTTTAATTGTGAGCCAAGCTTGCTCAGCTGACGCCCGCACCCGCACGCTTTTTTCGGGACTGGCAAGCAAATACCCCTGCTGTAAACGCACGCCTGTACTGGCCACCTCAACAGAAGGTGACCAGTCAGGTGATACTAAAAATTTACGTTCTATTTCGGTTGGCATACAAACCTCAACATACAGACCTCAGCACTTATAACTTAGCTAATAACTTGGGTTTAGCGCGCTCAAAATCGTGTTGGGTGATGATGTTTTGGTCAAGCAACCACGCGAGGTGCTCTAGCTCGTCCATAGGGCTCAGGGCTGGCGTTTGCTTGCGCCAGCGCATGACCAACTTGCGACCCTCTTGTAAGTAACGCTGGAAATCACGCTTAGCCCGCTTAAAGTCAACCTCGGTTTCATCGCCGGGGCGCTCGAGCTCAGCCACAATCACTTGACCTAGTGCGTAGGTAGACGCACCCGCAAGCGGTGCCATGAGTAGGCCCCCAATCACATCCCCCACACCGGGGATGAGCTTCACTGCACTACGGGCTAAACTTGCTGTTACTCGAGCTGCCGAAGCCCCTGTAAGCGAAGCCACGAAGGTTTTGCCCGAGTACTGAAAAAAACCACGTGCTTTAGGCGTATGTGCGTATAGCATGGCAAGTTCATCAATCATGCTCATCTGGAGGCGCATGACGACCACCATGTCAGCAACGGGCAGCGGAATAAGCCCTGCCCCAAGCGACCATAACGTATAGTTTTTGATAATAGTTTGTGCGTCGTCTTTACGCATAGATGACCTCAATACATAAACTTGGCACGACCCTACAACCTCGAGAGTAATTTTTCTTTTTGAGCGTCAAATTCACTATCTGTCAACAGCCCTTTGTCATGTAAAGCAGCAAGCCGCTCGAGCAGTGCCAGTGCGTCTAAGTCAAGTGCTGGTTCAGCGGGGTCTGCTTTGACGGGCACACCTACATTTTCTTCGCTAGCTTCGTGACCTTGCTGCCAACGGCTCACAACTTCTTTACCCCGGTTGAGTGCCTCTTCAAAGGTGTTTTTGGCTTGTACCATGTCAACTCGCAGTAAGTCGCCTGTTGTTTCTAGGCTATTGATGGTGACTTGACCGAGTGCGTAGGTTGAGGCGGCGGCAAGTGCGCCCATGGTGGCACCCCCTGCTAGTAGGCCCACACCGGGCACAAAGCGCAACACGTTGGACGCGCGGTAGCCCATGCTAAGTACCGTAGTGCCCGTAACTGCCGAGATAAACATTTGTGCAGTAGAGCGTGAGTAGTCGGCGTCGTAGAGTTTGCTGAGGCGCTCGAGCATACTCACTTGCAAACCCGTGACCGTGGCAACGTTCACAACCGGTGCTGGAATAAAGCCACCACCAGCAGCCCAGAGGGCGTAACGGCGGACAATTTGCTTGGCTTTGCCATGTTTATTCATAAAATCAGTATAGAGCAGAATGTTCTGAGATTAAGCTGTTGTAGCTTGCACGGCTGGGATTGATGTCAAAGTGATTTGATACCAAATCCGGTTGATTCCCGAAGGGATCAACCCCTGCCGGAGCAGGTAAGATACACTACGAAATCCGCGCTGGACGAGATGATGCCTTTAGGCATTATTCGGTATATAAGCGGATTTCGTATGAGAGCCTCGGGGTCAAGGATGCTCGAGGCTCTCAATGACAGGTGCTGATGCTGCTACTTTCCTACAATGTGGGTAGGTTGACGCTGTGCCGTCTTAGGTTGTGTTGCCTTAGCAAGTACAGAAACATCATCTTCCACTGGGCGTTTAAAGACAATTAGCGTGATGTCATCGTAAATAATGTGATCATCAACATAGTCATAGACGGCTTTGGTGATGACATCGGTAATGGCTTGGGCAGGTTGATGCCAATTTGCTGCAATAAGACCGGTCAGTCTCGTGAGTCCAAATTGCTCGCGGCTGTTGTTTTCAGCTTCGGTGATACCATCTGTAAACAGGACAACACCTTCGCCGGGGTTAAGCTCGAGCGTTTTTTCAGCAATAAACTGGCTGATGTCAGCTTCTAAGCCTAGTGGCATGCCTAAATCCATCGTGTCAATGGTTTCAACTTGGCCGCCCTCGCGGATCACTAGCACATACTCGTGCTGCCCGCTGAGTCGCAACTGACCGCGTTCATAATCAAGCAGAGAAAGTGTCAAACTCTTATCAACTTGCATGCGTTCCAAGTTATCAAACACGGTTTTGTTGAGCACGTTGATAATGCGTTTGGGATCGTGCTCACCACTTGACAGGAGCGTTCTCACGGCTGTTTGGGTCATCAGCATCAAAAGGCCACTTTCCAGCCCGTGCCCGGTGACATCACCAATGCCAAACCGAACGGTGTCACCTAGTTGCATAATGTCGTAATAGTCACCCCCAACTTGTTCAGCGGGCCTCATGTAGCTTGCAATATCTAGGTCACGAATGGCAGCAAGTTCGTCATCTGCTGGTAGCAGCAGTTCTTGAATGCGCTGGGTAATTTGCAGTTCAGCTTCCGCTTGAGAAAGCTGGTCACGATAAGACTGCATTTCCTTATCTTTACGACGTTGCTCAGTGATATCATTGGCAATGAGCCCGATGGCAAATATATCGCCATTTTCATCAAGCAAAGGAAATTTATTAACATAGTAAATCAGGTTGTTTGTGCGTATTGCTTCGTAAGTATGGACAACCTTGTTGTCTCTAACATAGGTGTCGGTTTCCCTAATTTCTTCAGCAATCTGCAAAGGTAAAAGCTCAAAATCATCTTTACCAATGATGTCTTTGGGTGTGCTACCTTCGATAAGCTTATTAATATTGTTGTTGGCCAATATATAGCGAAAATCTGTATCTTTGACAGATACAATGAGTGGTGCGTTATCAATTGTAGCGCGCAAGAGTTGACGGCTTCTGGCGAGTTCTTCGCTGCGTTTGGCTACAGTTTCTTCGAGAGTCTCGACCATACGGCGGTTGGCTAGAGGTGGTGCCAATATGGTGGGTAAAGCGTTAAGGTAGGCAAGTTCATCCTCAGAAAACGTGTAGTTATGGTTCCACGTCAAAATAAGAAAGCCAATCCATTCGTTTGATTGGAGTAGGGGCACCGATACCAGTTTTTTGATGTTGTATTCAGCAAAGTCTGCGCGCGCGCTAGCGCTGGCAACGCCTGGAGCTTGGGTGTCTTCAACAATAGAGATACTCTCGGGGTTGCTCAGCCACATTTGGGCAAGTGGGTGGTCTGCAACCTCTATATTAGACCCCAAAGGCATAGCTTTGAAACTGCCTTTTGAGCGCTGGTTTACAAGTCGCGTTGTGGTGACTTGGTGGCGATTGTTGGTGCCGTCAGCATAGAAAAGACTGGCAACCGTACTGTCGGGCAAGGGCTCGAGCAATGCGTCGAGCATAGTATTGCTTGTTTCGGCTGCTTTGAGTGCATTACTTACATGATTAAGAGTGGCAAGGCGGGTATTACTTTGGGCTAAGCTAGCCAGCGACTTCATGTTGGCAACAACCGGGGCCAGCATGGCCGGTAAAGCGTTTAGATAAGCGCGTTCTGAACTACTAAAATTACGGGCTCGTGACCAGTAAAAGCCCAACATAGCAATGACCTTGCCGCCTTGGTAAAGCGTAACGTGGGCAGTTGCTTGAATGCCAAGTTGACCGTAAATGACCTGTAAATTGTTGTCGATGCGATTGCTAACAAGTACATCCTGTACAAAGGTAGCTTTGTTGTACTCGGCTAACCAGAGGTTGATTGAGGGGTAGATGTTTAATTTAAATACCGCACCTGGTCTAATCCCAATGGCATAACGCCCTTTGTTACGGTTGCTGATGAGTTGAATGGCACTAGCAGTACTTGGCTCATCTGGTTGCGTGGGCGGCTGGTCAATAATATCGAACAAGCCGCTCACCAGATCACCATTCAAAGGTGCAAGGATAGTATCGAGTAGTTCGTCTGCCGTGCTTGCGTTTTTGAGGCGTTCACTTACACTATTGACTAAGGCCAAGTGTTGATTAGCTTGCTCGAGGTTATCCAGCGCATGGCGATTTGCCACGACAGGTGAAAGCAGTGCTGGCAAGGCATTAAAATAAGCTTGTTCATCTTCGGAGAACTCATGTGCCTGCTCCCAGATGACTGACACAAACGCAAGAATATTATCTGCTTGTTTAAGGGTAATGTAAGCTTGTGCGCCAATACCCAAGCGTGCTTGCACGGCTCTAAGATTATCGTCAAAACGAGGTTCTTGGCTCACATCGCTAATCAGCTTAACGCGGTCTGCATCTTCTAGATACCAGTTAATGGTTGCATAATCTTCAACTGGGTAAACAGCGCCAATTTCAGCATCAAACCGCTTGCTAGTACGACTGTGAATGCCAATAATTTCTAGGGCAGTAACTCTACCCTCGTCATCGTAAACAGGCCGTGACATGGTGGCGACGGCCTCCTCTGAGAGGGGTTCTAAGATAATCTCTAGAACACCATCAATTGTTTCAGCAGCTTTAAGTGCACTACTTACCTTATTAAGGCGGGCCAAGCGGTCGTTTGCGCGCGCAAGTCCCTCAAGCGATTGTAAGTTGGCAACCACAGGTGTAAGCAGCGTTGGTAGTGCGTTTAAGTAAGCGCGCTCGTCTTCAGAAAAGGTTCTGGGTACAGACCAATAGATACCAAGTAGCGCAACGACCTTATCCGCTTGACGCAAGGTAAGGAGTACTTCTGATTCCAGTCCAATTTGAAGTAAGAAGGTGCGATTGATGTCATCAAGACGTGCGTCGTTGGCAATATCTTCAATAACTGTAAGTTGTTTACTGGGATCAAGGAAAAGGTTGATAGATGGGAATTGCTCAAGTGGGAACACTGTGCCTACGTCTATAGGTACAGTAAGTTCACCTTCCAGATAAAGACTGGTGAGTTGGACACTTACGAGCTGATGTTGGTCATCATACTGCGGATAGTTGGCACTGGCTGCTAGGTTGCCTCCGCTAACATTAAGAGGTTTAGTAATAATCTCGAGCAACTCATCAATGGTCTGAACTTGGTTGAGTTGAGTGCTTACCTCGTTAAGATTAGCTAGACGTTTGTTGGAAATAGCTAAATCGTCTAGCGACTGTAACCCAGTTACAATGGGCGACAAAATACCCGGCAATGCCTCAATGTAAGCACGTTGGTCTGCCGAGAAGGTCATCGCATCTGGCCAGCTCAAGTTGAGCATGGCATAGGTGTGGCCAGCTTGCCGCAGGCTTACAAATACCTGTGAACCTATACCTAACTGCTGGTAAAGTTCCCGTGTGTTGTTATCGACTCGAGCATCTTGGTGAATATCTTCCATAAAGGTGGCATCATTTGAATCAGCTAGGCAAATATCGACCATAGGATACGTGTCAATAGGGAAGATGCTGCCTACCTCAGCAGGTATTGTGCGCACGCCTGCACTGCGGTTACTGACAAGTTCAATGGCTGTAATTATGTTTTTGTCAGCTTGGGCAGTGATGGTGCGCATTAAGCCACCTACGGTGGTGTCTGGTAGAACCTCGAGCACGACATCAACTAGTTCGTCGTAGTTAGTTGCTAGGTTTAGCTTGCGGGTAACGTCGTTGAGGATAGCAAGGCGCTCATTAGAAGTGCGCAACTCGCCGCTACGGGCTTCGACAAGGTCTTCAAGGTCAGCTACGATGTTGAGGTTGGCAAGGGCTGGCGGTACCAAGCTCTTAAGCGCGTCATAAAGTTGCACGTCAATCTTGCTGAACTGTTGCGGTGTGCGCCAATTAAAAATAAGCACGGCAAGCCACTGATCGTTTTGTAAGAGTGGAACGACAATTTCTGCACCAATATCAAGCTCGTGTGCCAGCTCGAGCGTCTTGGCATCTACCCGTGGGTCTTGCCGGATGTCTTCAATAATGACCAAATCTTGCGGATTATTGAGCCAAATTTGGGTCATGCCATAATCTTGTAAAGAAAAAATAGTGCCAACAGGCATATTGTCTCGAGCGATGTTGTTGGGGCTTAAACTGGCTGCCAAACTAATGCTTTCGGGTTGGCCGTTAGTCATCAGTTGGTTGTTGACATCAAATAGCACCATGTCACTAGCTGCGTTGTCGGCTGCAAGTTGGGCGACTAGCTCGAGCAGTTCTTGCTTACTCGTCACCTTATTAAGCGCTTGGCTTAGGTCACTGAGCTGGCCTAGAGTGGCGTTGGTTTGCCGCAAGTTGGTTTCTAGGGCTTTACTTTCAGAAATGTCCCGAATGACCGAACCAAGTCCAGTTGGCTCACCTTCTTGATTACGAATAACCGTAATCACCTGAGATACGGGAACTTCACTGCCATCTAAACGGGCAAACGCCGTTTCACCTTGCCAAATGCCTGTCTCCATAAGTTTGGGCAAGGCTTCTTGTTCAAAGCGTTCATAAGCAGCCGGGGTGTAAACATCGGAAATTTTTGCGAGTTGAGTTGTTGCTTCCTCACCAAAAAAGGTGAGTCCGGCTGGGTTAATGTACTCGATCTGGCTTTCCATGTCAGCGTAGCCAACAATGTCGCTGGTGGTTTCAATAAGTGTTTTAAAGCGGATGGTTTCGGTGAGTTGAGTTTGCAGTTCTTGAGTACGTTCGGAGACGGTTTGCTCGAGACTACCAAGCAAACGTCGATTAGCAACAACGGGTGCAAGTAAGGCAGGTAAGGCATTGAGATAAGCTTGCTCTTGGTCTGAAAACTCATGTGCCTCGGGCCAACAAATCACTATGAGTGCGACGATTTCCCCAGCATGCTCGAGTGCGATGAGCGCTTCTGCCAGAATACCAATTTGAAGATTCGTAGCACGTGAGTTTTCGTCTAACCGTGTGTCCGTTACAACATCAGCGATAAACGTGGCACGACTTGGGTCTTCAAAATACAAATGAACGGCCGGGAAGTTATCTAGTGGAAATACAGCGCCAATATCGATAGGAAGCTTATTGGTACCTGTACTCTTATTACTGACCATTTCGATGGTTTCCACATCACCTTGGTCATTGCTGTGAGTGTACAAAATACACCCCATCACATCTTCTGTAGCTGTGAAATTATTGAGCACTACCTCAAGAACTGCATCGATTGTGCTGGCTTGGTTAATAAATGTGCTGAACATATTAAGCCGCGCCAAATTATCATTAGCAACTTGTAAACCCAACTCAGCTTGCTTCATATCAGAAATGTCTTGATGCGTACCCACTAACTTGACAACTTCACCATCTTCAACAATGGGTTTACCAATCGACCGAACCCAACGGTGATTCCCTTTAAGTGTGATGATTTCAAGTTCAACGTCGTAAGGTTCGTGGGTTGTAATGGTGTGAGACATGGCAGCTTCGATAGCCGCTGGGTCAACATAAACAGAGACAGCAAGTTCAACTGTAAGTTCAGTGTCGTAAGACACTTCTGAAATGTCGTAGATCTGCTTGGACCAGTAGAGGTCTTGGGTAACTAAGTCAAACGACCAGCCCCCCAACTTACCCATGCTTTGGGCATCTTCTAAGAACTGCTGGCTTTCAAGGAGTTGCGCTTCAACTTGCTTCATGTCGGTGATGTCTTG
>JBCCOX010000143.1:0-9358 GCA_039025155.1 Deinococcota bacterium
CTTTCTCTGATTTAGATGCCCTTCAAAACACTCTTTGTGAACGTTGTGCTTTCTTGCGTACACAACCTGACCTTATGTCACAGCACACCCTCTTCCACTGGTGGACATTGACTTAATTTACAATTCAATCGGAATCGGTATAAAATAATATTAGTGCTTAGGGGCAAGGTTAGCTTTAGTACTTTAGCAAGGCGTAGCAGTCTACCTGAGAAGATGTACCGCCAAGGCTTCAGGTAAAGCTTTGACATTGAATGTTTAACTTAAACTGTCCGGTACAAAATATCAAAGGGACAAAGGTAGCGACTCCAAACAGCAATGACAGTGTGGTTATCAAATCGAATGTCACCACTTAACCAAACAACTTTAAGTTAACAATAAACAATCTTGTGAAAAACCTAAGCCCACGGTAAACTTGGGGTCAATCTAGGTAATAAGGGAGAGATCATGAAAGCGTATCGATTGATGTGTTGGCTCATCGTTTGTGCGGTAGCACTAAGTTCCCGCGCGCAAGTGACGGTCCTCGGCTGGCCAGGCGGCCCGGAAGAAACCGCCCTGCGGGCAGTTGTTGAGCAGTACAATAGCCAAGACGGCATGGCTGAAAGTGATCAAGTTGAGCTTATCTTCTTTAATCGTGATGGCTTTTTTGACAAACTCCAAGCCGACTTAGCCGCAGGTACTCAAGAATTTGATATTAACCTAATAGCAACGTACGCCATTGGTCGTTATGCACCCTTTATGCAACCTATTGACCTACCAGAAGATACAGCTGGCGTCTTTAGCGATCAAGTGCTGTCAACGATGCAGTTTGAAGGTGCTCAGTACGGCATTCCTACCGATTTGTCATTGCACTTTATGTACTACCGCCAAGACCTTATTGACCAACTATTAAGTGATGAAGCCTGGCAGACCCGCTATGGCGAAATTAGTGAAAGCTACTTTGGCACGGCCATGACGCCCAAAATGCCGGATGAATGGACGTGGGAAGACTACGCTGCCACGGCACTGTTTTTCACGCGGGAAGTCAACGACCTCAGTCCAACCCGCTATGGAACGGTCTTACAACTTAAAAACTTGCTGTTTAACATGATGGTTTGGCATTCCTTGCCGCGTTCGTTTGGGGGCGACTGGCGCAGTGCTGAAGGGGACATCACCATAGATTCAGATGCGTTTAGGATTGGCTTAGAACTCTACAAAACCCTTTACGATGCGGGCGCAACGCCTAGGGACTCACTAAGTTACGAATATGCTGAAGCCAACGCTGCGTTTGGCTCGAGCCAAGTGGCGACCATGCTGCAGTGGAACGCCGCCGCTGGTGAACTCACCGACCCAGAAGCAAATCCTGCTGTGGCTGAGCTAGTGGGCACTACCGCCCCACCAAGTGGCCCCGAAGGGCGTTTTACCCACATTCACGGCCTCGGCCTTGGCTTAAACGCGCAAGCGCCTAATCCTGAAGGTGCTGAGAAGTTTTTGATGTGGCTTGCTAGTGGTGCTGCGATTGAAGCCTACGCGCTTGCTGGTGGTAGTCCCGCTTTGCAACCCGACATTTTGGATGCAATTGCAGCAGACCGTCCAGACCTTGTGCAGTTAGGTAATGTGGCAGGAAACTATGGGTTTGTGATGGACGGCGGTACCTCAGCTAGGGCGCTGGATATTTACGAGTTACAAGCTAGGGAGTTCACAGGCTACTGGTCGGGTACGCAAAGTCTGGATGAAGCTCTAGCAAGCGTGGCTGAAGGTATGGCGGAGTTGCTCGAGTAATCCCCTTGATACTTTTGTGCGCGCCATATTTGCTGCAAGTATCTAGCCAAGATGAGCGCGCACGTGCTTACGTCTTTATAGATATATAGCTATGCTGATGTGATGCTCGAGCCCATCCCAACCTCAACCCGAGGTGACGAACTTGCTTTATAAACAACATCGTGGCATCAAAACTATTTGGCAAAGGGTCTGGTTATTAGTCCCTTTGCTCTTGTTTTTAGGGCTATTTTTAGGCCTGCCTGCCGTCGTCAACATCATCTACAGCTTGTCAGACGTTACCTTTGAAACTCTGCGCAATGTGAGACTTACAGGCGTCGGTAACTATGTAAGCGTACTGCAGGATGAAGATTTTTGGCAAGCGGGTTGGTTTTCGCTTCGGTTTGCACTGGTAACTGCCACGGCTGAGTGCATTTTAGGACTTGCACTCGCCATATTTTTAGCACCGTTATTCAAACGTCACACATGGTTACTGGGCATCATCATGATGCCGCTCATGGTTGCGCCGGCGTTGGTTGGGCTTATGTACCGTTTGGTACTCCACGAATTTGTGGGACCCGTACCCTATTACCTGTGGGAATGGTTCAATGACAGCCCGGCGTTTTTGAACGCGACGAATGCGTTTTACACACTCGCGGTGATTGAAATTTTGCAGTGGACGCCGTTTGCGCTACTCATTTTTTATGCAGCCTATCAAACCGTGCCCGAAGGCGTCCGCGAAGCTGCCCGGATTGATGGCGCGGGTGCGTGGCAAATGCTTATGCGCATCAGCTTACCGCTGATAGTCCCTGCTTTGGTGACAGGGTTTTTGATTCGGTTTATCGACAGTTTTCGGGTCTTTGATAACGTGTTTGTACTTACCAGAGGCGGTGCGGGTGGCTCGACAACCAGCTTATCTATCTACATCTATCTCTCGTTTTTTCAACGAGGAGATATAGGTGAGGCTGTTGCCGCGTCCATGATTTTTTTGGTAGCCGCGTTTGCCTTACTATTTGCGCTCAATCAAGTGACAACTCGAGCGCGGGCGTGAAATATTTGCTGAGCGGGTTGCGTTGGCTAGTGTTCGTCGTGGCCGCACTAGCGATGAACTTTCCGGTGCTGGTGACATTCGTAACCTCCCTAAAGACTCGAGCCGAACTCAGCATCAACCCCGGTTTGTGGGTCCGCGAACCCACCCTAACAAACTATCAGCAACTCATTGATATGGCAGATCGCTTTAATCTGCTGGGTTTTTTGTTGAACAGCACGGTTGCCTCTTTGATTGGTGCACTACTTCCGCTGATCGTCGCCTTGCCTGCTGCCTATGCCATGGTGCGTTTGGGACTGGGTAGGCGTTACTTACTGCCTAGCGTGGTGAACATTCGGGCGTTACCGTTAATTATTTTTGCGCTACCTATTTATATGATGTATCAACAGCTTAATTTACTGGACACACGCATCGGCTTAGGACTTATTTTGGCGTTAGTGAACTTGCCGCTCACCCTCGTGTTACTGGTGAATGCTGTGGGGGATGTTCCGGTGATGCTTGAGGAAGCCGCTCGCATTGACGGCGCACGTAGTATAGACATTTTGCGCTATCTCATCATTCCGCTAAGTCGCTCCGCGCTAGCAACAACCTTCATTTTTGGGTTCATTACTGCGTGGAACGAATACTTGTTTGGACTCATCTTGACCACCCGTAGTGCCATGCCCATGACCGTTGGGGCGTCGTTCTTTTTTGCGACGAGTGGCGGCGGGGTGCAGTGGGGTGTAGCTGCCGCTGTCATGATGGTGGGAACATTGATACCGAGTGTGTTGGGCTTACTTATGTATAAGCGCATTGGCGCGTCACTTACGGCGGGTGCGCTCAAAGGCTAAAGATGTTCTGTCTAAAGGGTTAACCATCATCACATATCCCGTCTTGGATAGAGAAAATCGTAAGGATATCAGCGAGTTTCAGGATGTATTGCCCTAAAAAATGACGTTCTTCCTATGTTGCCTGTGATCTTGAATATATTGACATCAACCGTGACGACATTGAAGGCATCAACTACGAAATTCAAAGCATTAAGGACAAACCATGTCACAACTATCATCTGTGATTGAAACTATTGGTACAAATGCACTCGTTGTCTCCTGTCAGCCTGTTGTAGGCGGCCCTTTGGATGATGACGGCATTGTCGCCCTCCTAGCCCAAGCTGCTGAGGCAGGTGGCGCGGCGGCCCTGCGGATTGAAGGCGTATCCCGCGTGCGTGCTGTCAAAGCAAAGGTAAACATTCCAATTATTGGCATTGTCAAAAACCCAGATGAGCCAGAGGTGTACATCACGCCGTTTATGGATGATATTGATGCATTAGCTGATGCTGGTGCGGACATTGTCGCGTTTGATGCGACTCAGCGCCCGCGCAAGGTAAATGTGAGCGAGCTAGTATCTCACGGGAAAGCTAACAGCCTCACGCTGATGGCAGATTGTGCAACATTTGCTGATGGTGAAGCTGCACACGCGCTCGGGTGCGACATTATTGGCACAACACTGTCCGGCTACACGGGCGGTCTAGTGCCAACGGAACCGGATTTAGCGTTGGTGCGTGCGTTTGCTGAACGCGGCTTTCGGGTCATGGCCGAAGGCCGTTACAACCGTCCTGAACAGGCGCGGCAAGCAATAGACGCAGGTGCATGGGCAGTGACGGTGGGGACAGCACTGACGCGGCTCGAGGTCATGACAAGTTGGTTTTGCGACGCTTTAGGTGAGGCATCTTAAAAAGGTGTCTCACTGAGCTGTATTTGATACTGGGTTGATTTAGGTTGTTCCTACAAAGAGTTAACCGTGTTACAAGCTTGCTGATGTGTCGTTCCGTGTCTACGATCAATCATGGAGTTACAAAATTGTGCGACTTGTTTTAGACAAAGCAGGTGTATGAAAGGTAAAAAGTGATTATTGAGGCTTACATCGTTGTGGTTACAACGTAGTGTGAAGTAATCTGAAGCTAAATCTACACGTTCACATAACTGGTGAACGAGACGTGCTAGTGAACAAGATGCGTCATATGCATACTTAGGCTTCTCACCTCCAGTTAAAACACGTATGATAGAGAAGCGGTTAGAACCTACAACCATAACTACAGATAAGGATAGATGTACGGGTCAAGCAGGGGCGGTACACATCACAATGAATCAAGCTGAACTGAATACAATCGTTGCCAAACGTGCATACGCTAGACATACTTACGTAAGATATAATATTGCTAGTAGCAAGGCTGCTGAACCTATCATTGTAAACATCACGGCATCACCTGTGTCACTGAAATATGCCTCATGATTGACATACCCGGATTTGACGTTTATGAGCTTGTGTCTGAAAGTGTGAACTCGCTGGTCTACAAAGCGCAGCGGCTTTCAGATGACCAAGCTGTTGTCCTCAAGCTGCTTAACCGTGAATACCCAAGCTCGGCTGAGCTGGCCCGCTTTAAGCGCGAATATACCTTACTGCGTTCGCTTAAAGGTGAGGGGATTGTTCAGGTATACACTGCTGAAGCCTTTATGCACAGTTTGGTGATTGTGCTCGAGGACTTTGGGGGGCAGTCTTTAGCGAGTATGTTGCAAGAAGGTCCTTTAGATGTGCCCACCTTTTTACACTTAGCAATTAAAATAACTAAAAATTTAGCAAAAATTCACCAGCAACAGGTGATTCACAAAGATGTTACGCCTGCCAATATTGTCTGGAATCCGCAGACGGGGCAACTTAAAATTATTGACTTTGGCATCGCCGCCAAACTTTCGGAGCAACCCCTAGAAGCACTGAGCCCCAACGCGCTCGAGGGAGCGCTACCTTATATCTCACCAGAGCAAAGCGGGCGCATGAACCGCGGGTTGGATTACCGCAGCGATTTTTATTCGCTGGGGGTAAGTTTTTATGAAATGCTTCTTGGCTTTTTGCCCTTTGAGCACGACGATGCTATGGAGCTTATTCACGCCCACTTAGCCCGAGTGCCGCGCCCACCCCATGTGCTCGACCCCGAGATACCACTAGCCCTTTCCAACATCATCATGATGTTACTTGCCAAAAACCCTGAAGACCGCTACCAGTCTGCGTTTGGACTCTTGCGCGACTTGCAGCACTGCGCGCGCACCTGGCAACGCGACGGCCACATCAACCCGTTTTTACTAGGTCAGCACGACGTTTCTGATCGTTTTGCCCTACCCCATAAACTCTACGGTCGAGCTGAAGAAGAAGCCACTCTCAAAGAAGCTTTAGACTATGCTGCTAGTGGACACAGCGCCATAGCGCTGTTAGCAGGGCCAGCAGGCTACGGTAAAACGGCACTAGCTCGAGGTTTACACCCCTATGTAGCTGCCAAGCGCGGCTACTTAGTGACCGGCCAATTTGACGAACTGCAGCGCGACGTGCCCTACAGCGGCGTGATTGAAGCTTGCCGCGACTTGCTCAACCAAGCAGGCGGGCCAGCAGCGTGGCAAGACAGCTTGCTCGAGCATCTCGGTGAAAGCCAACACGCTTTAAGTGAAGTGTTGCCTGAGGTATTACGCAAACCGCGCGATACCAGTGAAACTCATACGTCTGCACCCAGCGCGCAAGCACAGCATCATCTTCGGCAAGCTTTTAAAGCGCTTATTAAATTTTTTGCAACACCTGACCACCCGCTGGTGCTCTTTTTTGACGACGCCCAGTGGTTAGACAGCGCGTCAGCGCGTTTACTTGAAGCCTTGCTGAGCAGTAAACATCAAGCTTTGCTCGTTGTTGTGGCTCACCGTCAGGAAACGGGCGCTAGCTTGCCAGCCGATCACCCGTTGACAACAAGCTTAGAAGATATTCGCCAAGCGGGTAATCAGAGTTACAGCTTAGACCTGCTGCCACTTGCGCTCAGTGACCTGACAGCGTTGGTGCAAGACACCTTTAGACGCGACAGCGGTGCCAGCCTCGAGCTAGCTCAATTGGTGCGCAACAAAACGGCAGGTAATCCCTTTTTTGTACGCCAGTTTTTGCAGCGTCTCTACAACGATGGTGACGTGAGCTTTGATCACGAACAAGGACGTTGGCGCTGGCAGGCTGACAAAGTTGCTAACCGAAATCTAAGTACCAACGTGGTGATGCTGTTGCGTCAAAAGCTAGATAGCTTGGATGCAATCTTGCTCATGTTGTTGGAACTAGCAGCCTGTCTGGGGTCGAGTTTTGAAAGTGACACCTTGAGTTTGGTTAGCGATCTAGCTGCTGAGCAGTTACACAGTTTGTTGCTCGAGGCTGTGTCGCTAGGCTTACTGGTTCACATTGAAGGGCGAAGTACAGGCAGAATTGTTGGGCAACCTGACTACAAGTTTAGTCACAATGACTTGCAACAAGCTGTTCAAGCGCGTATTTCACCTGCCAACAAAGCCCAGCTTCACTACCGTATTGGACGCCGCCTGCTCGACAGCACCTCGATGGCAGAACGCGAAGTGCGTATTTTTGAGATTGTCAACCAACTCAATTTGGCCCAAGATTTGATCAGCCGGGAAAGTGAGCGCAACGACCTCGCCTTACTCAATTTGATGGCAGGTAAAAAAGCTAAGTGGTCGGCTGCGTATAGTTCAGCCTATTACTACTTTAACAAAGGGCTCGAGCTGTTACCTGAAGGCAGTTGGCAGACCTATTATGATCTCACGTTGTCGTTGCACAGCCAAGCTGCTGAAGCAGCTTACTTAAGCGCTAAGTTTGACGCGCTTGAAAGTTTGGCGAGTGCTGTCATTCGTGAAGCAAAAATTTTGTTGGATAAAGTAAGTGTTTACGAGCTACAAATCTTAGCCTATAAAGCCCAACAACGCCCGCAGCGTGCGGTGCAAAAAGCACGTGAAGTGCTGGCGCTGTTTCAAGTTGAGTTACCCTATAGACCAAGTAACAGTGACGCGCGCGCTGCGCTACTCGACATGGAAGAGGACATCGGCGACTGGGACGCACGCGACTTTATGGACTTGCCGCTGATGACCGACCCCTATCTGATGGCAGCCCAACGCGCCCTTGCCAGCGTCTTTTTTGCCGCCTTAAGCAGCGCGCCTAACCTAGCGACCTTAGTTGCACTCAAGCAGCTCGAGCTTTCCCTGGAACACGGTAACGCAGCTAGCTCGGTAAGTGCTTACGCACTCTACGGGATGCTACTAGCTTCACAACTGGACAATCCTGAACGGGGCTATGCGTTTGGCAAGTTAGCACTTACCTTACTAGAAGAACACCACACGTCACAAATTGACCCGGAAATTCGCTTTATTGTGGCCCACTATTTACGCCCTTGGCGTGAACACCAGCGCAATATCTTGACCGAGTTGAGTCAAGTTGGGCAAAAAGCTCTAGCCACGGGCAATTTAGAGTACGCTGCGCGCAGCGCAAGTGCCTATTGTAATTTAGGGTTTTGGGTTAGCAAAGACTTAGAAGGTGTTGTCCGCGACTGCTTGGAGCAAGGTGAGGCAATTCGCGCGCTTAAACAACTTCCTAACTTGTGGCAAGTTGACCTAGTGCGGCAAAGTGCAACTTTACTCACCTTACCCTATGTTGATGACATCAGCTTAGCGCTCAGCGCAGACGCCAAACGCGACCGTGGGGTGCGCTTTAGCTGGCACTTGCTGCAAGCGTTTTTGAAGTATCTGTTTAATCAAGACAGTAGCGCTCTAGAGCTTATTCGCTTAGCAGAACAAGATTTAGAGATTGTACAAGGCACGGCTGAACAGGGTATTTTCCACTTTTACAGTGCTGTTATTGCCATTGCCAATATCGACACGACCATCCGCACTGAGAGGCGCGCGCTAACCCAGCGTATTCAGCGTGATCTGGACTATTTGCGTAGGTGGGCAGAAGACGCCCCCATGAATTACAGTCACCGCGTTTACATGGTACAAGCACTCTGGCAGGCTGCTTCAGGACAAGCGCTAGATGCGATGGACGCTTTTGACCGCGCCGCCGAGGTTGCCCACGAGCGCGATTATGTCCAAGAAGAAGCCCTGATTTACGAACGCACTGGGCGCTTTTACCTGTCTTTGGGGCGGCAGCGGATAGGGCGCAACTACTTGCGCGAAGCCCGCTATGCCTATAGCAAGTGGGGTGCAAAAGCAAAAGTTAAAGCGCTCAACGAAGAATTTCCGCAAGTGCTCACGCCAACAGCAACAGCAGGCTTTAGCCTAAAAAATACCAAGGCAACCCTGCTGACCAATGTAGGTAGTCAAAATATTTTGGATTTGGGTTCGGTTCTAAAAGCGTCGCAAGCTATTTCAGGAGAAATTGTCTTAGAGCGTTTGCTCGAGAAACTTATGGGCGTCATGATTGAATACGCTGGGGCCCAACGCGGGCATCTATTACTGCAGCGCCGTGTTAATGGGCAAGCTGAGCTACTACAAAGTACCAAGCAACGCTTAACCAGTCACCGCAGAGAGGGTAGTCATAGGTTCAGTAACGATATAAGTGACAGTAGTGTAAGTGACAGTAGTGATGGTGAAGGCGCGAATAGTAGTCAGCAACAGAAGTCACAGGCAACAGCTAACAACCCGCAACTGCGTTGGCAAGTGGTGGCGAGTCGCAACAACGAAAGCAGTAGTGAAAGTAGTCATGAAAACAGTAGCGAGGGCCGTCAGGGTCATCAAGGCC
>JBCCOX010000144.1:0-9344 GCA_039025155.1 Deinococcota bacterium
AACAAAGGTTGGTTGTGGTTGCGAAGCGAGCCCACGTGCAGTTGCATCACCAGTCCGTCCTCACTGCTCATGCGGGCCATGTCGGTGAGCATGTGGGCGGTAAACTTGCGGGCGTCATCTGCACTAGCTTCACCTGCTAACGCCCTTGCAAAGATGCTCGCAAGTTTACCGCCCACATGCTCACCGACATGGCCCGCATGAGCAGTGAGGACGGGCTGGTGATGCAACTTCATGTAGGCTCGCTTCGCAACCATAACCAACCTGTGTTTACACGTTTTGGCTTGGATAAGGGTGCAGATATTCCCATTGCCACCGAGTGGACGCGCAATTTACGGCCACTTTTACGAGCCTATGGCAACAGTCCAACCTTCCGGCTTATTTTGTTCACGCTGGACGAAACTACCTACTCCCGCGAACTTGCGCCGCTAGCTGGACATTACCCTGCGTTACGTCTGGGGCCGCCATGGTGGTTTCACGATAGCATTAACGGCATGGCGCATTTTTTTGACCAAGTTATTGAAACCGCAGGTATTTATAACACCGTGGGTTTCAATGACGACACCCGGGCCTTTCCGTCCATTCCAGCAAGGCACGATGTCTGGCGGCGGGCCGTGGCGCGGTGGCTTGCTGGGCAAGTGCTCGAGGGCATTATTGATGACGATGATGCCAGTCAGATGGCGCAAGCACTTGCCTACGGACTTGCCAAATCAGCGTATAACTTGTGAGTTTTTGAGGTTTAGTACATAATGTGATGACATCATGATTAGGTGCTGGGTAGGCGCATAAGAAAACACCCCTCAAAAGCCTCGAGAAGGTGACATATTCTTGAAGTTAATGTTGCTAAATGCCATTCCACGAGTGTGATTCTCGAGCGTGCGTCGTGGCTATCTAAAGCTTAGTAAGTTACTTGGGATTTTCGCGTGACAACCTCATCTATAATGACAACGTGATGTTAAATTTTACAGAAAATGCTATCGCCCGCGTGCAGCACTACCTCAAAGTGCAAGCGCAGCAGGGTGTGACCGCTGTACGTGTGGCAGGAACCGTGCGTGAACCTAAATTGTGGCTGGCGAGGCCAGACGACCTAGAAGCTACCGACCATATTTTCCGGGTAGATGATTTTGATGTGTTTATTGATACCGTCAGCGCCGAGCAACTCAAAGGTGCCACGGTAGATTTTATGGAAGACATGATGGCCAGCGGCTTCCGCGTGTATTTTCCAAGCCCAACGTGGGATGATCCTTTGGCCCAGCGTATGCAAGATGTGCTGGACAAGCAAGTGAATCCGGGTGTGGCCAGTCATGGTGGGCGAGTATCGCTGTCCCGTGTTGAAGGGGATACAGCTTATATTGTGCTCGAGGGTGGCTGCCAAGGCTGCGGTATGTCGCAAGTAACCCTGAAAGAGGGCATCGAGGTCATGGTCAAAGAAGCTGTACCCGAAATTGTCAACATTGTGGACGTAACCGACCACGACAGTGGCGAAAATCCTTATTATGCACGTGAGGATGTTGGTGATTCACCGCTGATGTCGTAAATATACACAATAAATTAAACTGATACTAAAGTGCTTTTTGCGTGGCACAACGTGCCATGCAAAACGCGCGTGAGAGCGTACCCTTAGGCGATGTAGACTAAGACATTGTCGCTTCGATTTAGTATTACACCAAATCCGGTTGATTCCCGAAGGGATCAACCCCTGCCAGAGCAGGTAAGATACACTACGAAATCCGCGCTGGACGAGATAATGCCTTTAGGCATTATTCGGTATATAAGCGGATTTCGTATTAGATGTGAGCGAGCGAGTATACACCTGCTCGTTTATTTGTGGTCTGCTCACTATCTTTTGGATGTGGCAGGAGGTCATCGAGTGATTGAAGGTCTTGATTTGCTCATACGTCCTAGAGTTGTGATTTAGGCAGCCATGAGCTCGTCACGTCGCCGCGCTTCACCCGGAGATATGCCGATGTAGCGCTTAAACGCGCGACTGAACGCAGCCTCAGATTGATAGCCAAGCTCTTCAGCAAGTTGACCCATGGAGATTTTTTCTTCCCTAAGCCGAGTCAGTGCCATGTTCATGCGCCAGCGGGTGAGGTATTGTAACGGCGACTCACCAACAAGGTCTTTGAAACGAGCCGCAAACGCAGAGCGTGACATGTTGACCTGTTCAGCAAGTGAGGCTACTGTCCACGATTGTTCAGGGTTGCGCTGCATCAGCAAGATGGCATAGCCGATGCGTTTATCTTTGAGCGCGCCAAGCCAGCCCGTTTGGGCAGCCGGGTCGTTGGCAATCCATAAGCGAATGGCTTGAATGACCAAAATGTCTGCGAGGCGGGTAATCACCGTTTCGCCACCCGGACGTAGTTCTTTAGCTTCATCTGCCATAAAGCGCAGGGTGCTTTGGATCCATTCCTGGTGTGGTGAGCGCCACGCTTCTACAAAAATAAGTTTGGGTAAAAGTTGAATCAGTTGATGCGCAGCTGGGTGCTCAAAGCGAATGACCCCGCAGATCATGCTGATGGGCTCACCGCCGCCGTCTTGACGAAGCACTTCATAGCGTTCACTTAACATTTGGCTGGGGACATCGAAAAGGTGTTTGGCAGGAACGCCGGGGGCACTTAGTAGGGTGTGCCCTTCACCGTGAGGTACTAGCGCAAAATCCCCCGGCTGTAAAAACTGGGGTGGCTGTCCGTCTAGCTCGAGCCAACACCGCCCTGACATGACCACGTGAAACATGAGACGGTTGGGCAGCGGTGGTAGTTCCAGCCCCCATGGTGCCGTGAACTCAGAACGAGAGTAAAGCATGCCGTTCATGTGCAAAAAATGCAGGGCTTCGCCGAGGGGATCAACCAGTCCTAAATTTGTATGACAGTTTGTTTGGGCGGTTGAGGTGTTGATGACACTCCTAAAACCTTAAAGGTCAGATTCTGATGGCTCGTTTGTGAATGGCTGGGTTGTGAATGGCTGGGTTGTGAACGACTTGTTGTTTAGAACGATAGCATCTGCTATTAGAACTGTCAATCCAAAGTTTCTGGACGATTGGTCAAAAAATCTAGACAGTTAAGCATTCAAAGTCCGAGATGGCTCTCCTATACTAATTTTCAAGCAAGTCAACATCCCAACTCCCATCGTTGACTGCTTAGTTAATTACCTAGGGTAAATGCAAATCTTACCTTGTAAAGGAGATAATCATGTCCGACCTAAGAAAAAGTATGAACATCCTTGTAGTTGGTGCAACCGGCACTACCGGTTCAGAAGTGGTCAAGCAAGCCCTTGATCTTGGCTACAACGTGTCTGCGTTTGTACGTAACCCAGCTAAAGTTACCCTCAAACACAAAAACCTCACCATTATTCAAGGTGATGTGATGGACCCTGCCTCCGTTGATAAAGCAGTACGTGGTCATGAGGCTGTAGTAAGCACGCTAGGTGCAGGTGCTAAGGGGAAAGTACGTTCAGAAGGGACCAACAATGTCATTCGAGCCATGGAAAAAGCGGACATCCGGCGGTTTATTAGTCAGTCCACGCTAGGTGTTGGCGAGAGTCGCGGCAACCTCAACTTTTACTGGAAGTACGTCATGTTTGGCTTGCTCATCCGCAAGGCGTTTTTAGATCACATTAAGCAAGAAAAGTACATCAAACAAAGCCGGCTTGACTGGACAATTGTGCGCCCCGGTGCGTTGACAACAGGGGACAAAACAGGGAAGTACAGACATGGTTTCTCTGGTCAAGACCGTTCCATAAGCCTCAAAATTGCTGCTTCTGACGTAGCAGACTTCATGCTCAAACAATTAAGTAGCGATGCTTACGTCCACAAAACACCCAGCCTGTCGTACTAGGTCGAGTCATTCAAACGAAAAATTTAACCAACGCAGTTCCCATCATCTGTATTGGTTAATAACAAAAGCTAAAAACAGACTTCTTGTGAAAGTACTAATCGTGGAAACATCAACTAGGTTCTTGGATAGACCGCTGATTGGAGTTAGGTCAATGACAAATACAAATGTAGTGGAGATCGTAGTTTACACAGTTACAGATGTAGAGGCAGGTATGCAAGCATCACTGGGCATCGTTGAAGAAAGTCGTGGCATCAGTGATGGCATCTTGGAAGCGCAGACATATCAGTCTGTTAATAATCCTGAGCAAGTAGTTGTCAGGGTTGTGTGGTCTTCGCTCGAGGAAGCTGAGCGCGTCGCAAGTTGGGTTTTTGAGCACTCACCTTCATACAAAGCACTTGGCGAGGTGACCAAAGATCAGATGCTTTTTGATCACTTTAGAGAAGCGTAAAGATCTAAGCTGTATACCCATCAGGGGGTGAAATACCGCCCCCTGATCTCTCGAGCATCCTTCAAGAAAACACAACATCACTCAGCCCTGTATCTAAGGGAGTTACGGAGATACCCTCATGATTACCAGAATCTTGTTTCAAAACAGCCTCATGCTCGCCACACTCCTCACCACGCTGGTTACAGGCTTCATCTTGCTTTTTGCGATTGTCGTCATGCCCGGTTTGGGTAAGTTACCCGCCGCTGATTTTTTGCGCGCGTTTCAAGTGATGGACCGCGTAATTCAAAACAATCAGCCGCTTTTTATGGTTGTTTGGGTAGGCTCAGTTGTAACCTTGTTGATGGCGACAGTTTTAGGCTTTAGCCAGCTTGGAGGTGTCGCACGCCTGTTACTGGTTGGTGCTGCAGTCAGTTTTATCGTAGGTACGCAAGCACCCACACGAGCTGTGAACATTCCACTTAACAACCACCTGCAAACGCTCACGATTGACGGCTTGCCAGAACAGCGTCAGATGATAGAACGCGAACAGTTTGAAAGACGTTGGAACCGTTGGAACGTCATTCGAACTATCTTTGCCAGCTCGAGTTCAGTGTTGCTTATTGTAGTTTTAAGGATGGTTTGACTGCATCATTACTGCCTCGAGCAACTGGAGTTTAACCAAAACCTCCATCTAAAATCCGTTTACGAATGCAATGATGTCATCAGGTATTTTTGTGTTCACAACGGATTTTGTGATTTGACTTACAGGTATTTGTAGAAGCTAATCGACAAAGCATCAATCAGATTGAACTATTCAAAAGAGGTTAGGTATGAAAAAATCACAGATGGGTATGTGGATAGCCATAGGCATTGGAATCGGCAGCGCAATTGGCGTTGCGTTGGGAAACCTGCCCGCTGGGATTGGCATTGGGCTTGTTGTTGGCATCACGATTGGCATCGCGCAATCACAAAAAACATCTGACTAAGTGCTGGTTTGCTTTAGATAATCTCGAGTTCTTGCGCCCTAGTCACCGCTTCGTGCCGTTTGTGAACACCGAGTTTGCTGTAGATGTTTTTGAGGTGAGTTTTCACGGTATTGACGGAGATGTGTAGGTAAGACGCCAGGTCGGGGCTCGAGCGACCCGTGGGTAGCAACCGGAGGATTTCCAGTTCGCGCTCGCTAAGTGGCTCGAGCAACCCGTCAACAGCATCAAACGCATAACTTGGCGAGGGTTCCATATCTACTAGCAAGCTGGCAGCAAAGGTCGAACTCGAGGCAAGCTCTTTCAACAACGGTATAAGTGTTTGACCTGCTTGGAAAAAGATATGCTGGAACCCTTCAGGTTCAGCGAGTGCTAGTGCTTTATCTAGTGAAGCTAAGGCTTGAGCTTGATGCCCTGTTACAAGCTGAATACGTGCTTGTAACACCAGAAGTTCAATCAGGCTGGTGATGCGTTTTTGTGTCTCAGCTTGGCTGATGAGCTGTTCAGATAGCGCGTTTGCTTGCTCGAGCAGCGCATCGTCCTGCTGCTGCTGATACCCCGCAAGCACCACGTTGAGCCAGCTAATGTGCACGTATTCATCAAGATACGTTAGATTTGTTTTAGCTGTAAATGGTTGTCTGTTTGCCCAATCAGCCGCTTGAGCTAGCTGCCCCCGCTGTATATAGATGCGCGCTCTGACGGCATCAAACGCACGAAAGTTGGCAATAGGACTGCGTATGTACCAAAACTCAGCCTCAGCGAGGAAATTGAGGGCAACCTCAACCTCTCCCTGAGCTTGCTTAATGAGCGCCTTAGCAAGATAGTAGCGGTATTTTGTAGACGAGATACTGCTCGTTGGCCCCAAGGCCTCAGCTTGGTCTAAAAACGCTAAGGCCTCTGGATAATTAGCCCGTGCGAGAGCGACCTCAGCTAAGCCGATATAAAGCTCGTTAGTACCCGGCAGCAGGTGAGGCTGGCTGGTTGCCAAGCTGAGGGTGGTGGTACACAGGCCTTCTGCGTACCCCAATTGCCCTTGAGCAATGCGGATGTCTGCCAGCAAAAAAGGGGCCACAATTGCCATGTGGGTGTTGCCTTGCTGAATTAACATATCTGCACTTTCAGAGAACCCTTGAAAAGCAGCTTCAAGCTCGCCGGATGCCCAGTTTGCTAGCGCCAACAAAGATAACGCTGACGCGCGTCTAAAGATGTTGTCTTGTGGGGCAAGCTCGAGCGCATTTTTGGCATGACGGACAGAGCCAGCTACATCCCCCTTAGCTTGGGCGTGAAAGGCTCGAGCCTCTGCCAGCGCACCTGCAATATCAGCAAATTGAGCTTCGTCGGCAATGACCATATCAGCTTGGGGTGTGGTTTGTAAGAATGCATCAAGTTGCTGTAAAACAGCGTCACCAGCTTCAAGCTCACCACGGTTTAAAAGCGCCCAAGCGTAGCCTAAACGCAACACGGGTCGGCTGTGGCGAACCTGTTGGGGTAACCGCTCAAACCAGCTCAACCACGTTTCAGACCGTAGCGTTTGATCTAGCTCAGCCCACGCTAGCTCAACTAAGTTAGCCGCCCGCTCGGTATCGTTAGCCGCTAGCGCGTAACTTATGGCATCCTCTTGGTAGCCCTGTTCTTCGCACCAGCAACTCGCTTGCTGATACAGGCTAGGCACCACATCTGGATGGGTCTGTTGCAAGTGTGTCACCAGCACATCTGCAAAAAGGTGATGATACCGGAACCACTCCCGTTTATCATCAAGCGGAATTAAAAAGAGGTTGGCACGCTCGAGTTGCTCGAGCCGCTGTTGACTTGTATCTTGCCCGGTGAGCAGGTCACATAATCCAGCGTTGAGGCGTTTTAACACTGAGGTTTTCAGCAAAAATGCGCGGGTGTGGTCGTCTTGTTTGTTGAGGACTTCCTCAAGCAAATAATCCAGAACATAGCGGTGATCGCCCGAAAACGTCTGAATAAACGCAGAGGTGTCCGCTTGTCCTTGTAGCGATAACGCCGCCAGTTGCAAACTCGCCACCCAGCCTTCGGTACGTGTGTCCAGCTTGGCAACATCTTCAGTTGACAGGTCTAAGCCCATGAGCTGATTAAAAAAGTCGGCTGTTTCAGCTACTGAAAACCGCAAGTCGCTAGCGCGTAACTCGCTCAGTTGATGCCGTACTCGCAAGCGTGCAAGCGGTAGCGCCGGGTCTTCTCTGGATAAGATCACCAAGTGCATATGAGGCGGTTGATGCGCCAAGATAAACTCGAGCAACGTATTAACATCCTGCGTGTTAATCAAATGAAAGTCGTCCAGCACGACCACAAACGGCTCAGGTAAGGCTGCAAGGTCATTCATGACGCTAGCAAGCACCGCCAGCAAATCTTGCTTGACCTCTAAAATCTCGTTGATGCCCGCGCCAATATCTGGCTGAACTGTCTGAAGTGATGCTAGCAAATACCGCACAAATTGGCTAGGGGAGGATTCCGACGTATCCAGTGACAGCCACGCCACTGGCCGATCTAGTTGCGCTAGCCACTGACTGACAAGGGTGGTTTTGCCAAAGCCAGCCGAGGCTGATACCAAACTGAGTTGTTGGTTTAGGGCTGCGTCTAGCTTGGTGAGCAAGCGTTGCCGTGAAACAAGCTCGGGGCGTACTTGAGGTTGGTTGAGCTTGCTGGCGAGGATGAAGCTAGACATGAGCTTATTTTATGCTATAGCCTTCGTATGTGAGGTTGAAGTAAGGCGAAGGGACAGTGTTGGTACGCAAAGGTGACTTTGTCTAATAATATTTGTGCATATGAGGGCGCTCCCACGTCGTCAATCAATGACGAGTTTAGAATTTCGCGTCAAAAATTCTCTATTGCATCAAACTCATAAGGCTTTGATTGCATATAAGCCTCTTCACATTATCGAATTGTCTAATTCCACATTAACTGAGCAAGGAAAAAGTTCGTTAAATTCTCGGTCATACATTTGTGTTAAAAATAGTTCGTTCAAAAATTCCCATAATTTTTCTTACGTATGCTTCCATATCCGAAAGTGTTTCTAATAAAGGAAGACCTTTTACTTCTTCGGCATCACCAAAAGCTAGCTCGAAAACAATACTATGATCAGCAATTGAATCGTTTTGACGAGCAGCTTTCATAACTCTAAATACTTCACTACCATCAGTAAGAGGAAATTGCCTGTCTGCCGGATTCAGTGCCAATGTTGGAAATTTGAAGTTTTGTGGAATCCAGTCTGCTGGCACTGGCAGTATTAGTGTAACTAAGATGTGCTTGTGAGCACTCCCCACAATCAAAATGAGTCGATGTTTATCACAAATATCCAAGGCATGTAATTGAGTAAGAATCTTGTTTCCACCAAGAAATGGTTTCAATCTCCTTATTAGTTTTTTTGATTTGGAAGACGCATTTCCAATAGAGCTTCGTAATTGCTTTCCATAACCAGTTTCTGCCAATCCTATTGGGAAATATACGCTTTTATCAGGCGTTTTACCATTGTGGATAACTAACTGCCATGCCAATAGGTCAAGCGAGGATCGTAAATTATGAACAATATCGCCTATTATTGCAGACCATTCAACTGGAGGCTCTGATTTTATTTTTACTCTATAAACAAGATCGCCATCATCTTCTTCTCTTGTAACAATTTCATACGGAGTAGACCCCATAAATTCCTTAACACTGCGACTAAGTTCATCTAAATGAGACTTTGCTCTATTGACCTTAATCATAGGTCCTTTTATATCAGGCAACTGACTATCCTTAGTGTATAACTATATTTGTAACGCACCCTGAGAAATGACTCCAACAAAATGTGGCCAATTTTTCGCATCTCGTGGGTTTCCGTGGGAAGGTGGGTATTGTTGTAGGTTTCTCAAAAAATGAGTCTCCCTTTCTCAATTTCGTATAAAACGCTCGAGCCTCAGTATCAAGCGTTCCTATCTACACTATATTACCAACTTTATTTACTTTATCATACACTTATATTTACTTCTATGATGAGCGTCACCCTAAAATCATGGGAGAAACTGAGGTACGCTTGTACCTCAGCTATCTGGCAGTAGAAAAGAAAGTTCCCGCTAAATAGACAAAGATAAAGCAGGG